>NZ_JBEZGQ010000808.1:0-3866 GCF_040650095.1 Actinoplanes sp. NPDC048791
ATCGCCCGCGCGAGCCCGGCCAGCGGGCTGGGCGCGGCCGTGACCCCCGGCCGCACGTCGGGCAGCATGGCCTGGGCCGCGGCGTTGACCAGCACGATCGTGTGATCCTCGGCGGTGCACAACAGCACCGCCTCGCCGGCGGCGTCCAGCGCCGCGCGCAGCAGGGCCGGCGCGGGGGCGAGGACCGGAGCGGCCGGTACCCGGGTGTCCATGTCCGTTCCCCTTCCTGTCCCCGCCGGATGATTGCGATCCCGCCCAGCCTACGCGGTGCGGTCGGATCCGGCTCTGCTCAGACGGGCGACTACGCGTCGCCGGCGGCGTCCCCGTCCAGGTCGACCAGCACCGGAGCGTGGTCGGAGGGGCCCTTGCCCTTGCGGGCCTCCCGGTCGATCACCGCGTCGGTGACCCGGGCCGCCACGTCGGCGGTCGCATAGACCAGGTCGATCCGCATGCCCTTGTTCTGGTGGAACATGCCGGCCCGGTAGTCCCAGTAGGTGAACGGGCGGTCGCCCTTCATCGGCCGGGGCACGACGTCGGTGAGACCCAGCGCCCGCAGCGCGGCCAGAGCCTCGCGCTCCGGCGGGGTGACATGGGTGGAGCCGGCGAAGACCTTGATGTCCCAGACGTCGTCGTCGCTCGGGGCGACGTTGAAATCCCCGGCCACCACGGCCGGTCCGGGCGTTGCGGCGAGCGCGTCCCGCAGCGCGGCGAACCACGCCAGCTTGTACGCGTAGTGCGGGTCGTCCGGGGTGCGCCCGTTGGGCACGTACACCGAGGTGAAGCGGATGCCGGCGCAGGTGGCGCTGATCGCGCGGGCCTCCGGCTCGGGGAAGCCGGGCTCGCCGTCGAAGCCGTGCCGCACGTCGGCCAGGCCGATCCGGGAGAGCAGGGCGACGCCGTTCCAGCGGCCCTGGCCGTACGCGGCGGTCTCGTAGCCCAGCGCGGCGACCTCCTGCTCGGGGAAACCGTCGGCGGCGACCTTGGTCTCCTGCAGGCAGAGCACGTCGGGCCGGGCCTGCTCGAGCCACTCCAGCAGCCGGGGCAGCCGGGCCTTGACCGAGTTCACGTTCCACGTGGCGAAGCGCATCCGCCCAGCCTGCCAGCGGGCGACGGCGGCGATGACGCCGGGTCGGAGGTTCAGTGCTCCGGGGTGCGGTGCTCGGCGCGCATCGGCGCGGAGCTGCTCCGGACGGCCAGGAGCAGGGCGGCGGTCAGTCCCGAGGCCAGCAAGAGCAGCACGGCCACCAGCCAGAGCACGGACCCCTGGGATCCGATCAAACTCGTCATCATGTCGCCTCCTCCGGTCCCCATGTCATCGGCCCGGTGCCGCCGAAGGCAAGGATCCGGGCGAGCGAATAATGCCGGACTTGTCGGCGGGACGCCAGGGGCTGAGGAGACGTTTGTCACCTCATGGGGAAGACGGTACCCGCTGTGCCGCGGGTTCACCCGGGAGGAGCAGGGGCGTACCGGCGGGCGCCCCAGTGGGTGGCGAAGTCGCCGGCCCCCACCCCCGGGCCCCACAGCCAGCCCTGGCCCTGGGTGACGCCGACCGCGGCGAGCGCGTCGCGCTGGATCCGGGTCTCCACCCCCTCGGCCACGATGCTCAGGCCCAGCGCCCGGCTCATCGCCACCACGGCCCGGACGATCTCCTCGTCCTCGCCGCTCTCGCCGAGCCCGGACACGAACGACCGGTCGATCTTGACCCCGGTGACCGGGAACCGGCGCAGGTAGCCCAGCGCCGAGAAGCCCGTGCCGAAGTCGTCGACGAGCAGCTTGAGGCCGAGCTCGCGCAGCTCGTACAGCACCCGGGCGGTGACGCTGCCGCCGTCGGCCATCACCGACTCGGTCATCTCCAGCGCCACGGCCGCGGCCGGCACCCCGTGCTGGAGCAGCTCACCGGCCACGATCAGGGGCAGCTCGGCGTTGCTGAGCTGGCGCGGCGAGACGTTGATGGACAGGTAGAAGTCGGGTCCGACCGTGCCGTCCGCGCGCCAGGTGGCCAGCTGGCTGAGCGCCTCGTTGCGGACCCAGGTGCCGAGCGTGCCGATCAGGCCGGCGTCCTCGGCAACCGGGATGAAGGTCATCGGCGGGATCGGCCCGCGCTGCGGATGGTTCCACCGCACCAGGGCCTCGGCGCCGATCGGCCGGCCGGTCTCCATCCGCACGATCGGCTGGTAGACGACGCTGAGCTGGCCCTCTACCAGGGCCGTGCGCAGCGCGCCCTCCAGCTCGATGCGCTCGCGGACCCGGTCGTGCATGGAGGTGTCGAAGATCGTGGCCCGTCCCGGGCCCTCCGCCTTCGAGCGGTACATCGCGGTGTCGGCGTCGCGCAGCAGGGCCTGGGCGGTCACCTCGGGGGTGCCGTCGCCCGGCGCGTGCGCGATGCCGATCGACGCGCTGATCACCACCTCGGTGTCGCGGACCCGCAGCGAGCTGGCGAAGCAGCCCTGGATGACGTCGACCAGCCGGAGCGCCCCCTGCTCGTCGCCGAGGTACGCGACCAGGAACTCGTCCCCGCCGACCCGGGCGAGCATCGTGCCGGCCGGGATCGCCGCGCGCAGCCGGGCCGCGACCTCGATGACCAGCTGGTCACCCGTGTCGTGGCCCCAGGAGTCGTTGACCCACTTGAAGCCGTCCAGGTCGAGCAGGTACACCCAGATCCGCCGGGTGTCCGGCGGGGGCACCGTGCCCAGCAGCCGCTCGATCTCGTGCGAGATCATCCGGCGGTTGGGCAGGCCGGTCAGCGGGTCGTGCATCGCCTGGTGCTCGGAGTGCAGCTGCGCCGCGACCTGAGCCTGCACCGCGGAGACGGCCCGCAGCAGCAGCAACGCGACGATGGCCAGGCCGCAGGCGCCGATCAGCGCGCGGTATTCCGGCGACTCGCCGCCGACCAGCACCAGCAGCACGAACGGGGTGGACACCGCCGGCACCAGCAGGGTCATCCGGCGCCACGACCAGGCCTGCACCGGGTGCCGGGTGGCGCGGCCCAGCCCGACCACCGACGGGTGCAGCGCGCTCACCCCGAGCAGCACGTACGCCAGCAGGAACGGCACGTCCAGCAGCGGGGACGTGTAGGTCTTGCCCTCCACGCCGATGATCCCGTACGCCACGTCGCCCACGACCATCAGCGCCATCCCGCCGAGCAGCGCCGTCAGGCTCACCGGCCAGGTGCGCGCCGTGAACGTCAGGTTGATGCCCAGGGCCAGCAGCACCACGTCGAACAGCGGGTAGAGCCCGGCCAGCACCGACTCGATGGCCGGGCGGACGGAGATCGCCGCGGCCGGCGCCGCGAGCAGCAGCGCGCCGGCCAGCCCGCCGGCCAGGCACACCATGAGCCCGTCGAGGACCGAGTGCCGGGCGATGCCGCCCCGCGAGCGCAGCAGCATGGTGAAGGACGTGCCGATCAGGACGTAGCCCGGCACGGTGAACGCGTCCGCGATCAGCGGCCGGCCGACCACCAGCGGCCGGACCACCACGCCGACCAGGAACAACAGGGCCGCGGCGCCCATGAACAACCAGGCCGCGCGAGGCTCGGCGCCGAGCCGGCGCGGGGCGGAGAAGCACGCCCAGACCGTGCCGGCGCCGATCGCGGCGAAACAGGCCACGCTGACCGGTTCGGCCAGATTCAGGGTGTACAGGGCCGTGGCGAGCACGCCGGCGACGCCGAACAGCTTCCACCATCGCCGACCCCGTGTCGACGGAGCTGCGGTCAGCACCCGTCATCGCCCCCTGGCCAGTCAGCTCATCAGCGCTCCCGCCGATGGCACCGTACCCGCCACCGGTCCAGGACGTCGCCGGCGCTCGCCTGCTCGGCCACCCGGCGCTCGTCCGTGCTCAGCAGCGGCAGCCGGGCGATCGGCTTGCCG
>NZ_JBEZGQ010000809.1:0-3865 GCF_040650095.1 Actinoplanes sp. NPDC048791
GACGCTCAGGGCCAGGCGCAGCGCGTCGGGCAGCCACTGGTGGCGCAGCATCATCGGGGCGTACTCGGGGGTCAGCAGGGGCGCGAGCTCCCGCAGGGCATCGGCCGGCCGGTCCTGCTGCTCCGCCACCAGGGCCCGGGCCACCAACAGGAAATCGCAGCTCTCCCGCTCGGCGTCGGTCACCGGCAGCGCGTTGGCGGCGTCCAGGTGCGCGGTGGCCAGACTCCGGTCCTCCCGATGACCGGCGATCAGCGCCGCGACGCCGTGCAGGAGCATCCCCACCGCGCCCGGCTCCCGCATCCCCAGGAAGGTGATCCCGGGTGCGTCGTCGGTGACCGCGCCGACCTCGGCCGTCGCGTCGTCCCACCGGCCCAGCCAGTAGTACTGCACCGCGGAGGCGACCTGGAGGGTGGCCGGCAGCCGGTGCCGGATGGCGAACAGGGCGGCCTCGCGCAGGGTCCGCTCCGCCTCGTCCAGCCGGTCCAGGTTCTGCAGTGTGAACATCCGGTTGTCCAGCAGGTCGAAGTACATGCCGGCGAACGTCGGGTGGTCCCGCATGATCTCCAGCGCGCGGTCGACGTACTCCAGCGCGCGTTCGTGGTCGCGGCGGATCGAGCTGGTCAGCCACGTCGTCTGCAGGGCGAAGGCGGCCTCGTACGGCTGTCCCGCCGCCACCGCCTCGTCGTGCACCTGCCGGGCTGTCCGGTCCGCCCGGTCCAGGTCGTCCAGCGGGCCGCGGCGGAAGTTGGCCAGCAGCACCCGGTGCCGGGTCCGCCAGATCTCCGGGGTGGCCGGGTCGTCGACCGCGCCGGTCAGCAGGTCGATCGCCTCGCCGGGGGCACCCTGGCGGAACCGCATGGCCGCCAGCAGCTGCCGCATCTCGGCCCGGTCGCCCGGGTCGGTCGCGGTCGCCAGCGCCTCGCGGGCCTCGGCGAGCGGGTAGCTGCCCTCCCGGAACTCCAGCTTCACCAGGGCGACGAGCAGGGTCTCCCGCTGCTGGGCGCCGGGCAGGCCGGTGGCCAGCACCTGCCTGATCAGCTCCCGGGCCGTCCGCGGCACCCGCTTGACCACCTCGGCGTGGTGCTCGGTGAGCCAGCCGACGACCCACGCGTCGAGCACCGGCGTCTCCGCCGCGAGCTGCTCGGCGACCCTGGTCACCGGGCTGCCGCCGCGGGCCAGCACCTCGGCCGTCTGGCGGTGCAGCTGGGAGCGGGTGGCGTGCGGGATGCTCGCGTACAGCGCCTCGCGCAGGAACGGGTGCCGGAACGCCAGCTCGGTGCCCGCGTCCACCACGACCGTGGCGGCCAGCGCCTCCTCGAGGTTCGCCATCAGGCTGAACGGCGGCCGCCCGGTCACCGCGATGACGTCGTCGACGGCGAACTCGGTGCCCAGCAGGGCCGCCAGCCGCAGCACCTCCTGGGTGTCGTCGGTCAGGAAGTCCAGCGTGGACCGGACCACGGCGAGCAGCGATCCGGGCACCTCCACCGGCACCGACCCGTCGATGTCGGCCCGGCCGTCCACGATCCGTACGGCACCCCGGCGGATCAGCGCCACCGCCGTCTCCCGGGCGAAGAGCGGGTTGCCCCCCGAACGGCCGGCCACCGCGCGCAGGTGCGGGCCGACCGGGGCGCCGACCACCGCGGCGACGAGCTCCTCGGTCGCCTCGGCGGGCAGCGGCCCCAGGCTCAGCACGTGCCCCTCGCGCAGCCGCACGCTGCGGCGCAACTGGGCCAGCTCGCGCCCGTTGGGCTCCGGCCGGGCCGCCGCGACCAGCAGCAGCGGCATGTGCCGGGTCGCCGCGACCAGCCGGTCCCAGAGCAGCACGCTGGCCTCGTCGGCCCACTGCATGTCGTCCACGACCAGCACGATCGGCGTGATCGCGCAGGCGGCCCGCAGGTAGGCGAGCACCCGTTCGGCCGCGATGGCCGGCCCGGCGTCGTCGTTCTCACCGCTGCCGGGCGCGTGCAGCTCGGTGGCGATGGTGGCGCGCCGGGGATCCTCCGACGTCGGCGCGAGACCCAGCGCGCGCGTGAGGACCTGGAGCGGCGTGTGCCGGTCGAGCTCGCCGGCCACACCCCAGAAGAGGCCGCAGCCGGCCTCGTCGGCGTCGGAGAGGGCGCGGGTCAGCACCTCGGTCTTGCCGATGCCCGGCTCACCCTCGATCCACACCGCCGCGCCGGTGCCCTGCGCCGCCGCCCGGACCAGGCCGCGCAGCAGCTCGACCTCGTCGCCGCGGCCGACCAGCGGCCGGTCGGTCAGCCCGTCGCGGATCGCCCGCGCGACCTGGATGGGCACCACCGCGGCCGGCAACGCGGGCGGCTCGGTCGCGGCCATCGAGCCGTCCAGCACCCGGCGTTGCAGCTCGCGCAGCGCGGGGCCCGGCTCGACGCCCAGCTCGGCCACCAGCACCCGGCGAGCGGCCTGGAACGCCTCCAGCGCCTCGGCGCCGCGGCCGGCCCTGTACAGCGCCTGGATCAGCAACTCGTGCAGTGGCTCGTGCAGGGGATGGGCACGGACCAGCCCGGCGAGCTCGGCGATCAGGCCGTCGTCGCCCAGCTCCATCGCGATGCGGGCCCGCCGCTCCACGGCCGCCAGGCGCTGCTCGGCCAGGCGGGTCCGCTCCAGCTCGATGCGGTCGCCGGAGATGCCCGCGTACGCGTCGCCGTGCCACAGCTCCAGGGCCTCGTCGAGCACGCACGCCGCCGCCCCCGGATCGCCGCCCGCCTGCAACTCCTCGGCCCGGGTGCAGAGCTCGGCGAACCGGTCGCTGTCCAGGTGCCCGGCCGGGATCCGCAGCGAGTAGCCGGCCGGACCGGAGGTCAGGACCTCGGCTGCCGGCGGGCGCTCCGGGCCACCGGCGAGCACCCGGCGCAGGCCGGAGATGTAGGTGTAGACGCTGCCGGGTGCCGTGGCGGGCGCGGCGGCCCCCCACACCGCCTCGATGATCTCGTCCCGGCTGACCAGGCGGTTGGCGTCCGCGACCAGCACCGCGAACAACGAACGCTGGCGGGCCGGGCCGAGGTTGAGCTCCTGGTCGCCGTACCAGGCGCGCAGCGGGCCCAGGACGGAGACGCGGAGCTGCTCGTACGCAGGATCCGGCATCTCTCCTCCGTTTCCGCCGCGGGAGCGTGCCTCACTCCGAGGAGACCACGGGCCGCTCAACGGATAACAGAAACTCTGTCACCCAGCAGGGCCGTCCGGCTGAGATGCGGCGCGGTCGGCTCGCCCGGCAGGTGCGGCCGGAGCCGGTCGATGAGCGAGCGGAACCGGTGCAGCCACGGGTCCGGCAGCCGGCGCGCACTCAGCACGGCCCGGGCCACGTCGGCCGCGGCGACGTGCTCACCCAGCCGGTCGTGACTGCACGCCATGATCCACTGCATCTCGGCCTCGAGCCGCACGTCGGTGGTGCGGGCGGCGACCCAGCCGGCCTCGGCGACCGCGTTCTCGCGCTGGCGGTCGAGCAGGCGGGCCAGCCAGGCGGTCAGGTCGAGCCGGGTCTCCTCGTCCAGGGCGTACTCCGTGCGTACGCGCTTGAGCATGCTGATCGCCACCTGCGGGGCCCGCGCCGAGAGCTGCTCGATGTGCTCGGCCAGCCACCGGCTGGCGCTGCTGTCCAGCGGCACCGGGCCGGCCAGCAGCTGGCCGACGACCCGCTCCGGAGCCCCGCCGACCTGGGCGATCTTCTCGGCGAAGGAGCGGTGCAGCATGATCCGCAACGCCGCCGGGGTGCTCTCGTGCAGCACCCGGGCCACGATCCGGTGCCGGAAGACCAGGGTGTCGGGGTCGTCGGTGAGCACACCCGCGGCCCGGGCCGGCGCCGTCACCGACCACCCGCCCGCGGAGCTGCAGCGGGTGCTGCGGCCGG
>NZ_JBEZGQ010000810.1:0-3862 GCF_040650095.1 Actinoplanes sp. NPDC048791
GCGGAACGCGGCCGAGCACGCCACGACGTCGGCCCGGGGCAGCAGATCGGCGAAGACCGGACGCCAGCTGCCCGCGTCCAGCAGCAACGGCCGACCGCTGCGCGCGGCACCCAGCGCCAGCCGCGGATGGTGCCCGTCGACCAGCACCATGTCCGCGCCGGCCAGCAGTTCGGCGAAGCCCGGGGGCACCGGAGCCTCGGCAGCGCCGGCGTTGCGGCTGACGATCGTGCGCTCGCCGGTCGCGTCCAGCACGGTGACGGCCGAGACCGGGGGTGGCGTACGCGCCAGCGGTGTCGCGTCGAGCAGCGTCACCCCGTACGCCTCGGCATCGGCCCGGATCAACCCGCCCAGCGGATGCGCGCCGACCGCCGTGACCAGAGTGACCTGCGCGCCCAGCGCGGCCGCGGTGATCGCGGCGTTGGTGGCCGGCCCGCCCGCGGCCACCTCGGCCGTGAGCGCCTCGGCCTTGGAGTCCACGCCGGGCAGCCGGTCGACGCGCTGCACCAGGTCCACGGTGGCCAGGCCCACGCAGACGATGTGCACGGCGGGTCCGGGGCTCAGTTCGCCAGTTCGGAGAAGAACGTGCCGACGTTGCGGAAGACCTCGGCGATGCCGTCGCCGATGCCCTGGGCGATGTCCGCCGCCGGGCCCGGGTTGGTGCCGATGTAGAAGATGACCAGGATCAGCACGATCCAGCCGACGGCCTTCTTCATGGCACACCTCGTCCCGTGGGTCTTGATCGATGTGATCGTGGCACAGCCGCGCACCCCCGACGTGGATCTACGCGCTATCGATACCGAAAAGCCGGGCCGCGTTGTGCCAGCAGACCGCGCGCAGCCAGTCGTCGCCGAGTTCCAGCCGGCGCAGGGCCTCGAGCTGGTGGGCGTACGGGTAGGGGATGTTGGGGAAGTCGCTGCCCAGCAGGACCTTGCCCGCCAGCCCGAGCTCGCGCAGCCGGGGCAGCAGCGCCGGCGGGAACGGCGCCAGCTCCTCGAAGAAGTCGGTGAACGCCATGGTGGTGTCCAGGCCGACCCGTTCGTAGCGTTCGGCCAGCTCGACGAAGCCCTCGTACTCGGGCCCGCCGAGGTGGGCGGTGAGCATGGCCAGGCGCGGGTGGCGGGCGAGCACCCCGCCGATCGGGCCGGGGCCGGTGAAGCCGTGGGGGACCGGGCCGGAGCCGGCGTGCACGACGACCGGGGTGCCGGACTCGGCGAGCAGTCCCCAGGCCTCGTCCAGCTGCTCGTCGCGGGGGTCGAAGCCGCCGACCTGCAGGTGCAGCTTGAAGATTTGCGCGCCACGGTCGAGTGCCGCGCGGACATCGGCGGCCGCGGACGGCTCCGGGAAGAAGGTCGCGCTGGGCAGGCAGCCGGGGGTGCGGGCCGCGAAGTCCAGCGTCCAGGTGTTGAGGTCGGCGGCCATCCCGGGGCGATGGGCGTACGCCAGTGCCGAGAAGACCCGTACGCCCAGCGCGCCCAGCTCGGCCACCCGCTCGGCCTCGGTGCCGCGGTAGCGGATCGGCCAGGCCCGGCCGATCAGCGGTCCGGCCTGGTCGAAGTGGGCCCAGACCCTGCGCTGCATCCGCTCGGGCAGGAAGTGGGTGTGCACGTCGGCCAGGCCGGGCAGGCCGAGCTCGCGGAGGAAGTCGTTCACCACCCGATCATCGCCTACCTCACATTCTGATAGCTGCTGGCTTTTGAGTGCTACTGTCATTTCATGGCTACTTCCACTTCACGGTGGTGGGCGCTCGGCGCGCTCGCCCTCTGCACTCTCGCCATCGGGCTGGACAGCACGGTGCTCAGCGTCGCGCTGCCGACCCTGGCCGGCGACCTGCACGCCACCACCGGTGACCTGCAATGGATCACCACGTCGTACCTGCTGGTGATGGCGGCCGCCCTGCTGCCGGCCGGCATGCTGGGCGACCGGTTCGGCCGCAAGCGGATGCTGGTCGGCGCGCTGGTGCTCTTCGGTGTCGCGTCGGTCGCCTGCGCGTACGCGGTCTCGACCGGCCAGCTCATCGCCGCCCGGGCCGCCCTCGGTCTCGGCGCCGCCGTCCTCATGCCGCTGACCTCGGCCGTCCTGACCGTGATCTTCGACCCCGCGGAACGGCCGAAGGCCCTGACGATCTGGGTGACGGCCAGCGCGCTCGGCATCCCGCTGGGGCCGGTCGTCGGCGGCTGGCTGCTGGACAACTTCTGGTGGGGCTCGGTCTTCCTGATCAACGTGCCGATGGTGCTGGCCGGGCTGATCGCGGTGCTGCTCTGGGTGCCGGAGTCGCACGGTGACCGGGCGCGGCGCTTCGACCCGCTCGGCATCGTGCTGTCGGCGGCCGGGCTGGTCGCTCTCACGTACGGGGTCATCGAGGCCGGCGAACGCGGCTGGACCGACCCGCGGTCCCTGCTCACCGCCGTGGGCGGGATCGCCGTCCTGGCGCTCTTCCTGGCCTGGCAGCGGCGGGCCCGGGCACCCCTGGTGGACCTCGCACTGTTCCGGTCCCGGGCCTTCACCTGGGGATCGTTGCTGGCCACGGTCGCGAGTTTCGGCATGTTCGGGATGCTCTTCGCGCTGCCGCAGTTCTTTCAGGCCGTCGGCGGTAACGACGCGCTCGGTACCGGGCTGCGCCTGCTGCCGGTGATCGGCGGGCTGCTGGTGGGTGCGCGGGTCGCGGGCCGGCTGGAACCGCGCCTGGGGGCGAAGACCGTCGTGACGGCCGGGCTCCTGCTGATGGCGGCGGGGCTGTTCACCGGCGCCACCACCGGTCCGGGCACCGGGTACGGCTTCGTCGCGGCCTGGATCGCCGTCGCGGGCGTCGGGCTGGGCTTCACCATGCCGCCCGCCATGAACGCCGCCCTCGGCGCGCTCTCGCCCGAGCGCAGCGGTGTGGGGTCGGGACTGATCCAGGCGTTGCGCCAGGTGGGCGGGGCCATCGGGGTCACGGTGCTGGGCACGGTGCTCAACGGCGCGTACCGGGACGGGGTCGACGTGACCGGGCTGAGCGCCACGGCAGCCGACGCCGTCCGGGACAGTGCCACCGCCGGGGTCGCCGTCGCCGGTGGGCTGGGCGATGCTGCGCTGCTGGGATCGGTGCAGGCCGCCTTCACGTCCGGCATGGACCTGGCGCTGGTCGTCGCGGGCGGGGTGGCGGTGGCTGGTGCCGTACTCTCGCTGCTCTTCCTGCCGGCTCGCCCGGCGGCGCCGGATCCGGCGAGCGCCCCCCTGCCACCCACGACGCTGCCGGCACCGGCAGAATCGGTGGTATGACGTCGACCCCGCCGGCCGGCCTGCGTGAGCGCAAGAAGGCCCGGACCAAGGCCGCGATCCGCGAGCACGCGATGCGGCTCTTCCACGAGCAGGGGTACGCCGCCACGACGGTCGACCAGATCGCCGCGGCGGCGGACGTCTCCCCGAGCACGTTCTTCCGGTACTTCCCGACCAAGGAGGACGTGGTCCTCACCGACGACTACGACCCGCTGATGGTCGCGGCGCTGCGGGCCCAGCCGGCCGAGCTGTCCCCGATCGAGGCGATCCGGCGCAGTGTCCGGGAGCTGTTCGGGCAGCTCACCGACGCGCAGTGGCAGCAGGAGCGGCGCCGCCAGCAGCTCATCGCGAGCGTGCCCGAGCTGCGGATGCGCACCCAGCAGCAGTACGCCGACTCGATCACGCTGCTGGCCGAGGTGGTCGCCGAGCGGGCCGGGCTGCCGAGCGACGACTTCTCCTGCCGGGTGGTCGCGGGCGCGGTCCTGGGCGCGGCGATGGCCGCCAACCGCGAGGGGAAGAGCATGGCCGACGGGGCCGTGTACTTCGAGGAATTCGACCGGGCGCTGGCCCTGCTCCAGGCCGGCCTCCCGGTCGGCCCTGCCGCGAG
>NZ_JBEZGQ010000811.1:0-3847 GCF_040650095.1 Actinoplanes sp. NPDC048791
GCCCACTCCAGCAGGGCCTACATCCGCTGCAACCGGACCCCGGCGTACTTGTACTAGACCATGAGGGACGAGCACATAAAACCTCGGTACAGCTCGCCGGCCGCCTCCTGCCACCAGAGCCCGAGCAGCGTACGGTCCGCGTCGTCGAGCCAGTGCACAGCCTGGACCAGCTCGCGGCGCTGGTCGGCGACGACGATCTCGGCGGTGGCCCGCTCGGCGAAGTCACCCTCCGGATCGGGCAGTTCGGCCGGCGCGGCGGCGTGGCGGAGCCGGGTGACCCCGCGCGAGCGCAGGTGCAGCTGGATCTGCCGGTACGCGATGGTCACCAGCCAGGACCGGTAGCGGTCGGGCTCGCGCAGCGAGCCCAAGGCGTGGATCGAGCGCAGCATGGTCTCCTGGACCACGTCGTCCACATCCGGATGGCCGTCCAGGGCGCGGCCGATGATGTTGTAGACGAGCGGGAGGTGCTCGGCGACGAGTTCGTCGAGGGCGCCGGCGCTGCCGCCTTGCGCGTCGCGGACGAGCCGGGCCACGTCATGTCCGACGGCCTGACTCTGCGTCACCGGGGACCTCCTCCTTCTCCGGCTCGCCGGACCCGGACAGCCGCGCGACGGCCGGCGCGCAGACATAGACGAATCTCGCTGGCCAGGACCTCGCATGGGGTCGCGCACGGCCGATTTGAGCTGCCGGAACGTGAAACTGATCGATGTCGCGCCGTATCGTGACACAGCACGCGGAGGCTGTAAAGCAAGGGTCCGCCGCTTTTTCTCGCGGATTTCTGTTGTCCGCCGGCCGGTCGCGCATCTACGACAGTGCCGCTCCACCCCCGGGCGGCGATGACTCAACGTGACCGACTGGGAGCGCTCCCGCTGCCCGCCGGACCCGTACGAGAGGACCGGAAGTGTCTGGATCAAGGCTGGCGAGACGTCTCCTGGTGGCCGCACTGGCCGTCGTCATCCCCGGAGCCGCCATCGCCTACACCGTCCTGCCGTCGCAGGCCGCCGCCCTGCCCGCGACGGGCGTCGCCTACCAGCTGGCGGTGACCAGGAGCGGCATGTGCCTCGACGTGCCCGCCGCGTCGACCGCCAACGGCGCCGCATTGCAACAGTGGGGCTGCACCTCAGGCGCGGCCTGGCAGCAGTTCAAGCTCACTGCGGCCGGATCGAACTATCAGCTGGTCAACGTGAACAGCGGCAAGTGCGTGGACGTACCAGGCTTCTCCACCGCCAGTGGCGTGCAGCTCCAGCAGTACACCTGCGTGGCCGGCCAGACCAACCAGCAGTGGAAGCTCGTCGCCAGCGGCACGAACACATTCCAGATCATCAACATCAACAGCGGGCTGTGCATCAGCGACAAGGACGCATCCACCGCTTCCGGCGCCGCGGTCATCCAAGAGACCTGTACGGCGAACAGCAACAAGCAGTGGGCGTTCCGTTCCACCTCGACGGGCACGGCGACGGTCGCCGCGGACGGCACCGGCCAGTACGCCAGCGTCCAGGCCGCGATCGACGCGGTACCGGCGAACAACACCACCCGCCGGGTCATCACGATCAAGGCGGGCACCTACCGCGAGATCGTCACCATCCCCGCGAACAAGCCGTACGTGACGTTGCAGGGGCTGGGCACCTCCGCGGCGCAGACGGTGATCGTGAACAACCACAGCTCCGCGGGCGGCTACGGCACCTCCGGCAGCGCCACCGTCTTCGTCAACGGCCCCGACTTCGCCGCGGCCAACCTGAGCATCGCCAACGACTACGGCGAAGGCAGCCAGGCCGTCGCGGCCAACCTCAACGGCGACCGGGCCGTCTTCGACAACGTGCGGTTCCTCGGCAACCAGGACACCCTGCTGATCAACAACAACCGCTCGTACGTCAAGAACTCGTACGTCGAGGGCACCGTCGACTTCATCTTCGGCGCCGGGACCGCGGTGTTCCAGGCCAGCACCATCCACGAGCGACGCACCAGCGGCGGGCCGATCACCGCGGCCCGCACCGACCCGGCCAAGGCATACGGGTTCCTGTTCTACAAGTGCACGATCACCGGCGCCGCGAACAACGTCACCCAGCTCGGCCGCCCGTGGGGCCCGGACGCGCAGGTCCTGTTCCGCGAGTCGAACCTGAGCGCCACCATGCGCACCGCCCAGCCGTGGACCGACATGTCCGGCAACACCTGGCAGAACGCCCGGTTCCTCGAATACCGGAACACCGGCTCGGGCGCCGGCGTCAACAGCAACCGGCCCCAGCTCAGCGACGCGAGCGCGGCCGCCTACACGCCGCAGAAGTACCTGGCCGGCAGCGACGGCTGGAACCCGGTCGGCTGATCCTCCCCACAATCCCTTTGGAGAATTCATGAGACTCAGGAAACGCGCTGCTCTGGTGGCGGCGGTGCTGGCGGTCCCCGCCGCGTTCGTCGGCTACTCGATCATGCCGTCACAGGCGGCGGCGCTGCCGGCGACCGGCGGCACCTATCAGGTGGCGGTGGCCAAGAGCGGCATGTGTCTCGACGTGCCCGCCGCGTCGACGGCCAACGGTGCCGCGTTGCAGCAGTGGGGATGCACGTCCGGCGCGGCCTGGCAGCAGTTCAAGCTCACTGCGGCCGGATCGAACTATCAGCTGGTCAACGTGAACAGCGGCAAGTGTGTGGACGTACCGGGCTTCTCCCTCGCCAGCGGTGTGCAGCTGCAGCAGTACACGTGCGTGGCCTCGCAGGCCAACCAGCAGTGGCGGCTCGTCGCCAGCGGCACGGACACGTTCCAGATCATCAACGTCAACAGCGGGCTGTGCATCAGCGACAAGGACGCATCCACCGCGTCCGGCGCCGCGGTCATCCAAGAGACCTGTACGGCGAACAGCAACAAGCAGTGGGCGTTCCGTACCGCGTCGACGGGTGGCCGGACTTGGTCGAACACGGCGGACGGGTTCGCGTCGACCGGCGGCGGCACCACGGGCGGGGCGGCCGGACCCACGGTCACCGTGACCAACCAGGCCGACCTGCAGAAGTACGTCACGGCGACGACGCCGTACGTCATCAAGGTGGCGGGGGCGATCACGATCACGCCCAAGGGCACCGAACTGAAGGTGCAGTCGAACAAGACCATCATCGGCGTCGGCACGAGCGGCCACATCGTCGGTGGTGGCTTCTTCCTCGGCACCGGGGTCAGGAACGTCATCATCCGCAACCTGACCATCCGCGACACGCAGATGGCGGACGACGACCCGGATGACAAGGTCTACGACTACGACGCGATCCAGATGGACACGGCCGACCACATCTGGATCGACCACAACACGCTGACCCGGATGAACGACGGGCTGATCGACAGCCGCAAGGACACCAGCTATCTGACCGTGTCGTGGAACGTGCTGGCCAGCAACAACAAGACCTTCGGGATCGGCTGGACCGAGAACGTGACCGCGCGCATGACGATCCACCACAACTGGATCCACGACACCAACCAGCGCAATCCCAGTACGGACAATGTGGCGTTGGCTCATCTTTACAACAACTATCTGCAGAACATCTCTTCGTACGGGAACTATGCTCGTGGGGCTACCAAGATGGTGCTGGAGAACAGTTACTTCTCCAATGTGAAGGACCCCTACTACCCGGACGCTACCGCTCAGCTGAGGCAGAGTGGGAGTGTGGTTGTGAACTCCACGGGTAAGCAGTCGACTTCGGGGTCTGCGTTTAGTCCTTCGAGCTATTACTCGTATACGTTGGACAAGGCTTCTGATTTGCCTGCTTTGCTTGGGCGGTATGCCGGGCCTCAGGGGGATATCGGTTTCTGATCTTTTTTTGCTGGCTTCCGGTTGGACGGTTGGGGGCCGGGGTGACCAAGATCGGCTTG
>NZ_JBEZGQ010000812.1:0-3846 GCF_040650095.1 Actinoplanes sp. NPDC048791
GGCGAGCCCGCCGAGCCGGCGGGTGCGGGGATTGGCGACCGCGGCGGCGACAGCCAGCTCGGCCGCGCCGCTGAGCAGGGTCCACGTGCGTGGGCGGCCCGGCAGCGAGCGCGGCACGATGGAGTCGAACGGCTTCGGGGTGAGGAAATGCAGCACCCCGGAGGTGGCGAGCAGGCCGGCGAGCGGCAGCGCGCCCCGGGCGTTCGTCATGGCACTCCTTGCCCGCGGCACCTCAGTGGGCGACGGTGTCGTGGTCCAGGGCGCGTTGCAGGGCCCGGTAGATCTGGCCGAAGCGCTGCGCGTTGTCCGTGTCCAGCAGCAGGACCTCGGAACCGCGGATGCGGGCCCAGATCTCGCGGCGGCGGCTGCCCTTGTCGTACGAGCGGTCGACGAACTCCAGCAGGACGTCGGACAGTGGCGCGGCGGCCAGGCCGATCAGGATGCCGCCGCCGATCAGGGCGACAGTGGTGGCCGTCGAGGCGTGGATGACCAGGGCCACCAGGACGCCGACCGCGCCGATCACGAGCGGGACGATCATCGCGATGCCGAGGGCGCCGCGCCCGGCCACCGCACCCCACGAACGGCGGCCCTGCCGGTGCCACACCTGGGCGAAATCGCTGAGGCGGTACTCCCGGCCGCTCATGCGGACCCCGGCGGACGTGACCAGCACGTCCGGATCGCGGTAATAGGTGATCATCGCCCCTCCTCGGTGTCCCATGCTACTTACCCTGGCGAGCCTGGCCTTACGCTGTCGGTGACTGAACGATCGCTAGGGAGGCATGCGCGTGGGTGAGTTCGTACGACTCGAGACGAGCGACGGCATCGGCACGATCCGGCTCGACCGTCCCCCGATGAACCCGCTGAACACCCAGGTGCAGGAGGAACTGCGCGAGGCGGCTCGGGCGGCGGCCGAGGAGCCGCAGATCAGAGCGGTGATCGTGTACGGCGGGGAGAAGGTGTTCGCCGCCGGCGCCGACATCACCGAGTTCACCACCACGACGTACCAGGAGATGACCGTCCGGGCGGCCGCCCTGTCCAGCGCGTTCGACGCGATCGCCCGGATCCCGAAGCCGGTCGTCGCCGCGGTGACCGGCTACGCCCTCGGCGGCGGTTGTGAGCTGGCGCTGGCCTGCGACTGGCGGGTCGTCGCGCAGGACGCCAAGCTCGGTCAGCCGGAGATCAAACTGGGCCTGATCCCGGGCGCCGGTGGCACCCAGCGGCTGGCCCGGCTCATCGGCCCGGCGAAGGCCAAGGACCTGGTGTTCTCCGGCCGGATGGTGGACGCCGAGGAGGCGCTGCGGATCGGGCTGGCCGACCGGGTGGTGCCCGCCGCCGACGTGTACGCGAGCGCGGTCGAGCTGCTCAAGCCGTACCTGAACGGCCCGGCCCTGGCCCTGCGGGCCGCGAAGCTGGCCATCGACGGCGGCCTGAGCACCGACCTGGCCTCGGGCCTGGCCTGGGAGAGTCAGCTGTTCGCCGGCCTGTTCGCCACCGACGACCGGATCGAGGGCACCACGGCATTCGTCGAGAAGCGCAAGCCGAAGTTCACCGGCCGCTGAGCCGGTCTGCTGGGTACGCCGGACTCAACCGAGAAACGCTGCGGTAGATCTCGCGTATATCGATCTGTTGCCATAAAGTTCCCCTCTGTGACGATGCCCGGTGTGCGCGTGACCTCGGTCCGGCGCACCGTGTGCGTGGCCGTGGCCCTGGTCGCCGGCCAGGCCTTGCTCTGCGGGGTCATCGGATTTGTCACATTCGGCGGTGACGATGCGAAGTCCGGCGGGCGGGCCGCGGAGCCCCAGCTCGCCGGGCCGCCGATCGTGGTGCCGAGCACGAACTCGCCACCGCCCAGCGAGCAGGCCGAGCGGCCGGTGTCCGCCAGCACCAAGCAGACCCGTACGGAACGGCCGACCTCGCCGGCCCCGGCCGCCGTGCGGAGCTCCACCACCCGGTCGATCAGCCCGTCCCGGACCACCACGGCGCCCGTGGCGCCCGTACCACCGCCGACGCCGACCACGTCACCGACGGATCGCGCGCTGCTGCCGCCGTCGGCCCCGGCGCCCGCGGACGACGCGCCGATCCCCGTGGCCGACGAGCCCTGCGACGACGCGGGCGCGACCGGCCGGACCGCCGAGGGCAAGGCCGTCCGCTGTGAGCGGGCCCGCAACGGCGACCTGCGCTGGCGCCTCGTCTAGCGAGATCATCAACTTCCGGGCTGCGCCTACACTGGCGCGCATGTCCATCGACCAGGGTCGGCACTCGCTCGGCGTCGACTTCGGCACCTCGAACACCGTCGCGGTGGCCCGCTGGCCCGACGGGCGGGCCCGGCCGATCCTCGTCGACGGTTCCCCGCTGCTGCCCTCGGCCGTCTATGCCGAGGCCGGCGGGCACCTGGTGGTGGGCCGCGACGCGGTGCACAGCGCCCGACGCGACCCGGGCCGCTTCGAACCCAACCCGAAACGCCGGATCGACGACGGACTGGTACTGCTCGGCGACGAGGAGTTCGAGGTCGTCGACATGATCGCCGCGGTGCTGGTCCGGGTGGCCGACGAGTGGCACCGCGCGGTCGGCCCGGTCCGCCCCGAGCTCACCCTCACCTGCCCGGCGACCTGGGGCGCCACCCGCCGGGGCCTGCTGGCCGAGGCCGCCGCCCGGGCCGGTCTGACCCGGGCCCGGCTGGTCGCCGAGCCGGTCGCCGCGGCCACCTACTTCGCCGAGGTGCTGGGCCGGGAGGTGCCGATCGGCTCGGTCGTGGTGGTGCACGACTTCGGCGCCGGCACCTTCGACGTCAGCGTCGTCGCCCGCACCGCGGAGGGCTTCGAGGTGCTGGCCGTGGACGGCCGGGACGACCTCGGCGGGCTGGACATCGACGCCGCCCTGGTCGAGCACATCGGCCAGCTCTGCGCCGAGCACGACCCGGCGATCTGGCAACGGCTGACCGAGCCGGCGACCCTGGAGGACCGGCGCGCCCAGCGGCAGCTCTGGGACGACGTCCGGATCGCCAAGGAACGCCTGTCCCGGCTCCAGTCGGCCGACGTGGTGGTGCCGCTGCTGGACCTGGAGCTGCACGTCACCCGCGAGGAGCTGGAGGAGCTGGCCCGGCCGGTGCTGGACCAGACCGTGCAGGTGACCCGGGACCTGCTGCGTTGGGCCGATCTGGCCGAGGGGCGGCTGGCCGGGGTGTTCCTGGTCGGCGGAGCGAGCCGGATCCCGCTGGTGGCGACGCTGCTGCACCGGGCGCTGGGCGAGGCGCCGGTGGCGATCGAGCAGCCCGAGCTGGTGGTGGCCGAGGGCAGCATCCTCGCGGACGCCGCGCTGCTGGCCGAGGAGCCGGCTGCGCCCGGTCCCACTGCTGAGATGCGGCTGCTCTCCCGGCAGCAGCAGGGTTCTTTCGCTGCGCCGCCCGCTTTCCCGGCGCCGCCCACGGCTGCGCATCCGGCCGACGTGATGCCGCACGCGGCGTCTTCCGCCTCGCATTCGGGCGTTCCCTCGGGTTCCGCCCTGCCTTCGGGCGCTCCCGCGGCTTCCACGCCGCATTCAGGTGCTTCAGCCGGATCCGCGCCGCATCCCGGTGCCCCGGCGGCGGCCCCCCACTCGGGAGCCCCAGCGTCTTCTGCGCCGCATTCGGGCGCTCTGGCGGCATCCGCGCCGCATTCGGACGCCGCGGCGGCATCCGCACCGCGCCCTGGGCCTCCCGCGACCTCTTCGCCGCGCTCGCGGATGGACGACGCGGAGACCGTGCCGTCAGCGCGGGATCAGCTGCTGCCGCCGCCAGCCGTCGACCCGTGGCCCGACGCCCAGCAGCACTGGGTGCCGGACCCGGACCAGACTGACGCGTCCGAACCC
>NZ_JBEZGQ010000813.1:0-3823 GCF_040650095.1 Actinoplanes sp. NPDC048791
GGCGCCGCGACGTCGCCCTGGTCCGGGGCCGCCTGAGCGGGATCGTCGGCGACGATCTCGCCGCGCAGTACCGGGCTTGGGCCGGTGAGATGCCGGCCACCGGCGGCCGCACCGACCGGGTGCCGGGCGTCGACGACCTGGTCATCGTGGAAGCGCTGAGCCCCCGGGAGATGGAGGTGCTGCAGAGCATGGCGGCGCTGCTGCCCACCGAGGAGATCGCCGCGACGCTCTACGTGTCGGTGAACACGGTGAAGACCCACGTCCGCAGCATCCTGCGCAAGCTGTCGGCGGGACGGCGCAACGAGGCGGTCCGCCGGGCCCGCTCGCTGGGACTCATCCCTGACGTCACTCACCCGGGATGAGCCACCGGCCGCGGCGATGGCCCAGGCTGGAGACCAGCCGGCAGAAGGAGCACGATGGGCAAGCTCAGATCCGATCGTCAGCTGCGACCGTGGCAGGTCGAACTCCTCAAGCTCCAGCGCTACCTCGAGGACGAGGGCCTGCGCATGATCGTGCTCTTCGAGGGGCGCGACGCGGCCGGCAAGGGCGGCGCGATCCGCCGGGTCACCCGGTACATGAACGAGAAGCACTACCGCGTCGTCGCGCTCGGCCGGCCCAGCGCGGAGCAACGATCACAGTGGTATTTCCAGCGGTACGTGGCGCAGTTCCCGATCGGCGGAGAGATCGTGCTGTTCGATCGCAGCTGGTACAACCGCGCGATGGTCGAACGGGTCTTCGGCTTCTGCAGCCGCAAGGAGTACCAGGACTTCCTGCGCGGGGTGACCGGCTTCGAGCGGGACCTGGTGCGACAGGGCACGGTGCTGGTGAAGCTCTACTTCAGCGTCACCAAGGAGACCCAGGCCCGCCGCTTCGAGCGCCGGCTGACCGACCCGCTGCGCCGGTGGAAGCTCAGCGAGATCGACATGCAGGCGCAGAGCCGCTGGGACGACTTCACCGACCGCAAGTACGAGATGCTGCTGCGGACCAGCACCCGGGCGGCCCCCTGGGTGATCGTCCGCTCGAACGACAAGCAGCAGGCCCGGCTGAACGCGATGAAGGTCATCCTGGGCGCGGTCGACTACAAGGACCGCAACCCCGACCTCGACTTCACGCCCGATCCGCGGATCGTCGTCCCGGGCCGGGAGGAGATCGCCATGATGCAGGCCGAGTTCCGGCGCAACGGCAGGTTCACGGGATGACGGCCCGGCGGACGCAGCGCGGGGGCCGGGCTCATGCTTGAAGCGTCGTACCAGGTCAGGGTGTCCGGGGTCATCCCGGCCGAACTGCTGGCGGAGCTACGCGACCTGACCGTCAGCGTGGAACCGCCCGAGACGGTGCTGCACGGGTCGCTGCCGGACCAGTCCGCGGTCGTGGGGCTCATCTCGCGGCTGCACGGGCTCGGCCTGCGCCTGATCGAGGTGCGCCGGCTGCCCGAGGAGGAGTATCCGCCGCCGCCCGACCCGGCGCGCTGAGCCGGCCCGGCAGCATGGGCCCGGGGGCACTGCGACGGCCGCCGCGACACGGGTACGGCCTCGTCCTGATGCTGATCGTCGCCACCTACGTGCTGGCGCTGCTGCCCGGTGAACGGTGGCTGCCGACGGTGCTGCTGGTCGTGCAGACCGGCACGGTGTGGCAGGCGCTACGGGTGTCGCGGGCCCGGCCGGCGGTCCGGGCCGTGTCCGCCGCCGTCGTCGCACTGGCCCTGGTGGCGGCGGCGTTCGCGCTGTTCGCCCCGGGCACCTCGCTCACCGGGCTGACCTTCCTGGCCGCCGGTGGCCTCTATCTCGTCGCGCCGGTCTCGATCGTGCGTGACCTCGGCGTGCACCGGCGGGTCGACCTGGAGACGATGCTGGGGGCGCTGGCCGCGTACCTGCTCATCGGGATGGCGTTCGGCTTCGCGTACGCCTGTGTCGGGGCCCTGCAGCCGGGCCCGTTGTTCGGCGACGCCGGCGATCCGGCGCTGTCCCAGGCGCTGTTCTTCAGCTTCGTCACGATGACCACGACCGGCTACGGCGACCTCGTGCCGGTGACCAACCCGGCGCAGAGCATCGCCGTGCTGGAGGCCCTGATCGGCCAGCTCTTCCTGGTGACCGCGGTGGCCAAGGTGGTGGAGAACTGGCGGCCACGGGGCTGGCGGCGTACCACCGAGGACACCGGCGAGGCGTCCTGACCACGCTCAGGACGAACGTCCGCCGGATGAGCGCCGCAGCCGCGCGGCCGCCGCCGGGTCACCGACCGCCGGGGCGCCGGGCGCCGGGCTGTGCGCACCGAACCGGGTGGCCCCCGGGCCGGCGCTCACGCCGTGGGCCACCACGCTGAGCAGCACGGTCAGCACGATGGCGGCGACGGCCGGAGCGGCGCTCTCCCCCAGCTCCTCCACCGCCAGCAGCGCGAACACGACCGACGCCAGGCCGCGCGGGCCGAACCAGCCGATGAACACCACGGTACGGGCGCCGAGGCGGGTGCCGATCAGGCTCAGGGCGACCGGGACCATCCGTACGGCGGTCAGGCTCAGCACCGCGTACAGCAGCAGCGCGAGGTCGACCCGGCCGTACAGCAGCGGCACCGCGAACGCGCCGAACAGCAGCCAGACCAGCAGCGACGCCAGCCCGGCGGTCTCCTCCACGTAGAACACCTCACGGGGACCGCCGCGGCCGGCGACCTGACCGAACGCGATGCCACCGGCGAACGCGGCGACGAACCCGTTGCCATGCGCGGCCACAGACGCCGCATACGCGCCCAGGGCCAGGGCCAGCACCGCGGGCCCGGCGAAGCTGTCGTCCGTCCAGCCGCGCCGGCCCGCCGCCCGCAGCAGCCATCCGCCGGACGCGCCGACGATTGCACCGATCAGCGCGCCGCCGGCCAGCTGCAGAACGGCCTGGACCACGGTGGCTTCCTCGTGCCCGTGAGCGGACGCGGCACCGGCCAGCGCGACCAGCACGACCGGGGTGACGATGCCGTCGTTCAGCCCGCTCTCCACGTTGAGGATGCGCCGGATCCGGGCCGGTACCGCCGGATGGGTGATCACGACCGCCCCGAGCGCGGCATCCGTGGGCGCGAGCGCGGCCCCGATGAGCAGCGCGTACCAGGGCAGCGGGGCGTCGAGCAGCAGCCAGGCGCCGGCGGCCCCCGCCACGACGGTCAGCGGCAGGGCGAGGCCGAGGAGCCGGCCGTACACCCCGGCGTCGCTGCGCAGCTCCCGCAGACCGACCCGGGAGGCGTCGGAGAAGAGCACCCAGGCGAGCGTGGCCTCGGTGAGCACCGTGACCCCGGCGGCACCGGCGCCCGCGGGGAGGCCCAGAGCCAGCAGCATGCCGACACCGACGAAGACCATCGGGGCGGTCAGGTCGGCGCGCTCGAGCCTGGCCGAGAACGCCCCCCAGGCGAACACGACGGCCGCGATCAATGCCAGGGCACCCGAGGTCATGCCTTTCATTGCAGCGCAGGACACCGGCGGCGGGGTCACCCGAGCGGGATGAGGTGCCGGACCGGGCCGCCGCAGCACAGTGGGGCCACGGAGGAACCGCATGGAGAACCGGCTCAGCATCCGAGGCAACGCTGTCGAACCCGTCCTGGTGATGTTCCCGCTCGGCCTGCTGGCGGTGGCGGTCGTCCTCGACGTGTTCCAGCTGCTCGGCGGCCCCCGGATCATCGGCACGCTGGCCTACTGCACCGTGGTCGCCGGCCTGCTGGGCGGGATGGCGACGGCACTCGCGGTACGCATCGGCGAGCTGACTGCCGGCGCCCGCGCGGGTACGCGACCGGCGACCCGTCGCTTCCTGCTCGACGCGGGCGTGCTCGTCGTCTTCGCGGTGGTGCTGAT
>NZ_JBEZGQ010000814.1:0-3813 GCF_040650095.1 Actinoplanes sp. NPDC048791
CGTCACCACGGTCGGCGTCCGCGCCGAGGTCGAGCACCGCGCGCCCACCCCGCTCGGGCGCCGGGTCACCGCGCTGGCCACGCTGGCCAAGGTGGACGGGCGCAAGCTGATCTTCGACGTCGTGGTGCGCGACGGTGAGGAGCTGGTGGCCGAGGTCCGGGTCGAGCGGGTGCTCCTGGACCGGCAGCGCTTCATCGCCAAGGCCCTCGGCGACTGAGCAAGGCCCGGGGCGACTGAGCAAGGCCCGGGGCGACTGAGCAAGGCCCTGGGCGACTAGCTCAGCAGCGCCTCGAACGGCGCCAGCGGCACCACGCCCTCGACCTGCCGCGCCAGTTCCGGGTCGAGGGTCACGAGGGCGTCGGCCTGCAGCTGCGCCACTGCGACGTATTCCGCGGCGACCGTGTCGTCCCAGCCGAACTGCTCGGCCACCCGCCACGCGGTCTGCCGGGAGACCCGGTCGCCGAGCAGCCGGATCTTCATCGTGGTGATCCCGTCGAGCAGCGTCCGCGCGTCCGCCGCGGCGATCTCGCCCTGCCGGGTCTGCCGGTAGAGCAGCGACAGCGCCTGCGAGCGCAGCACGTTGGGGGCGACGAGCTGGTGTTCCGCGGCTACCGTCACGCCTTCACGGACGAGACGGATCGCGGTGGGGGCGTCGATCGTGTATCGCGTCATGCCCCATCTTGGCCTGCGCGGTGGCGGTCGGCAGCTCGAAGGCGGCGAGGTGTTCCGCGCCCAGGAACGACGTGATTTCCGCGATCCGGTCGTCGCGCAGGGTGAGTACGGTGATCGCCCACGCCCGCCCGTCGAGGTATTGCGCGACCGCGGGTTGCCCGTTCGCGGTCACCGGCACGTTGTGCCACGATCCGCACGAGCTCAGCGGCACCCGGGCCGCGAAGTCGGTGACGGCCGCCAGCCCCGCGTACCAGTGCGGCAGCGGCGGCATCGCCCAGGTCACGTCCTCGGTGAGCAGCGTGACCAGCCCGTCGACGTCGCCGCGTTCCAGCGCCGCCGAGTAGCCGCTGACGATCTCCCGCAACCGCGCGTCGCCGAGTTTGCGCAGGGTCTGCTGCTGGCTGCGCGCCGGCACCTTGGCCGCGACGATCGCCCGGGCCCGCTGCAGCGCGCTGTTCACCGACGCGGTCGAGGTCGCCATCACCTCGGCGATCTCCGCCGCCGAGAAGCCCAGCACCTCGAAGAGCAGCAGCGCCGCACGCTGGTTGCCCGGCAGATGCTGCATAGCGGCGACGAACGCGAGCTCGACCGCCTCGCGCTGCTCGTAGCGCGCGTCCGGCCGGGCCCGGCCCAACTGCCCGTCCGGGTACGGCCCCAGCCACGCAACCTCGTGCGACGGCACATCACCGAGCACAGCCCGGGGACTCGACGGCCCGACGTCGACGGGCAGCGCCCGCCGTCCCCGCGCCTCGACCGCGTCCAGGCAGGTCCGGGTGGCCACGGTGTAGAGCCACGAGCGCAGCGAGCTGCGGCCCTCGAAGCCGGCGAGCCCGCGCCACGCCCGCAGCAGCGCGTCCTGCAGCGCGTCGTCGGCGTCGTGGGTCGAGCCGAGCATGCGGTAGCAGTGGGCGTGCAGCTCCCGGCGCAACGGCCCGACGACGCGGTTGAACGCCTCGTCGTCGCCGTTGCGGGCCCGGGCCAGGTCGGCGGGTTCGGCGCGGGTGTCACTCACCTCACGAAGTGTGCCCGACGGTCAGCCTTCCAGGACGGCCCGCAGGCGTACCTCGAACGCCGCCGGGTCCTCGGCGAAACCGATGTGGTCGCCGGGGAACATGGTCGGCGCGAGGCCGAGGCCGGCGGCGAGCGCCCGGGACGCCCGGTCGCACAGCTGCCCGGTGGAGTCCTCGCCGATGCCGACCACGATCCGGGTGGGCACCGCGCGCAGCCGGTCGAGGTCGGGCACCCACCAGGCGGTGGCCCGCAGCATGTGGGCGAACTGGAAGTGCTCGTCGGCGACGGTCTGCGGCGAACGGTCGCTGAGGAACACCTGCTCGATCATCGCCGGCGGGAAGTCGATGTTCGCCGCCCGCAGGAACCGGACCCAGGCCCCGAGCACGTCACCGGCGAGGTAGGTGGCGACCATGTCCTCGGTGGCGGCGTACAGCTCGGCGCGGTCCGGCAGCAGTTCCTGCAGCGGCGGCTCGTGGGCGATGACGGTGTGCACCAGCTCGGGCCGGGTCTGCGCCAGGGCCAGGACGCTGACCGCGCCGCCGCTGGAGCCGAGGGCCACGGCCGGCCCGGCGTCGAGGTGGGTCAGCAGCCGGGCCAGGTCGTCGGCGCGTTCCTGCGGGGTGGAGTCCCGGTCGGGGTGCTCCACCGAGCTGCGGTTGATGCCGCGAGGGTCGGCGGTCAGCACGGTGTGGTCGCGGGCCAGCAGACCGGCGAGCGCCTCGAACGAGCGGGCGTCCATCGGCGCGCCGGTCAGCAGCACGAGCGGGCCGGCGCCGCGTACCTCGTAGTGCAGCCGGGCGCCGGGCACGGCGAGCTGCTGGGCGGTGACGGGAATCGTGGTCATCGAGGGTCCTCCGGACACGGTCGGAATGCGTTGTCCGAGAGGTGACTCCCACCGCGCCGCCGAATCATCGCTACCGGCGAACTTTCTCGCCCGTGCGCGTTACAGCAGCGCGCCCCAGCGGGCGGTGAGCTCCTCAGCCGTCGGCATCGCCACCGCGCCGCCCGGGCGTTCGCAGACCAGGCCGGCCACCGCCAGCGCGAAGCGGACGTAGCTCTGCCAGCCCTCGGGCTCGGCCGGCACGCCGTCGGCCAGCAGGCGGCGGACCAGCGCGCCCATCACCGAGTCGCCCGCGCCGGTGGCGTCCACCGCGTCGACCGTCGGCGCCGGCAGCATGACCGTGCTCGTCCCGGTGGCCACGTACGCGCCCTTGGAGCCGCAGGTCACCACGACCGCCTTCGCGCCGGTCTTGAGGATGCGTTCCGCGGCCGCCGCCGGGCCCGCGCCGTCCCAGAGCACCTCGGCGTCGGCCGAGCTGAGTTTGACCAGGTCGGCGGTGGCGAAGAACTCCTCGACCAGGTGACGGAGTGCACCGACCGCGGCGGCGTCGGGCAGCAGCTTCGGGCGTACGTTGGGGTCGAAGACCTTCAGCGGGCCGGGGATCGCCCAGGCCTTGCGGGCCGCCGCCCGGAACGGCTCGCGCATCAGGCTGATCGACCCGGTGTAGAGCACCGCCGCCCCGGCCACCACCTTGTCGTCGACGTCCTCGGGGCGCAGCAGCGCGTACGAGGGCGGCTCGCCGTAGAACTGGAAGGTCGGCTCGGCGCCCTCGAAGGTCGTCACGGCCAGCGTGGTCGGCACCGGTACGCGGGCCAGCCCGGTCGTGCCCACCCCGATCTGGCGCAGGAACGCGGCGATCCGGTCGCCCAGGGTGTCGTTGCCGAGCGACCCGAAGTACTGCACCTCGCCGCCGAGCCGGGTGACGCCGACCGAGACGTTGAGCGGGGCGCCGCCGATCGCCTGCCGATAGATCAGCTCGCCGTCGCGCTCGGTCTCCAGCAGATCCACCAACGCCTCACCGAGCACCACCGCGTAGCCCATCCGGATCCCCTCCACGTAACGCCGCACCGATGCCGTCAGCCTTACGCCCGGGACGCGAGAAAGCCAGCCACTCCCCGATGCTCGCCCGTTTTGTGGTTGTTTGGCATGATCCACCCATGCATCCGCGCGCTTTCGCCCTGCCCCTCCTGCTCACCGCGACCCTGGCAGGTTGCACCGGCCCGGGCGGCACGGCGACCGGGTCCGGCGGGTCGCTGCCGCCGGGCTCGACGCCCTGGCTGGTCAGCGGC
>NZ_JBEZGQ010000815.1:0-3782 GCF_040650095.1 Actinoplanes sp. NPDC048791
CGCCACCGGCCAGGATCGGCTCCGGGTCGCCGATGCGGCGCTTGAACTCACGGGCCAGCCGGGCCGGCTCGGCCTGACCGCGGCGCTCGGCCGCCTCACCGATCAGCAGGCCGCCGTCGGGGCGCACGAACACCAGCGACGGGATCTCGGCCCGGCGCCCGCCCAGCCGGACCACCTCGGTCTGCCCGTCGACGCGGACCGCCGCCGCCGTCTGGGTCGTACCGAGATCGATCCCCAAGCCGTACTGCATCGCCACAGCTAGAGACCTTAGGGGCAACGCGCCAGCCCCGGCACCGCCGGACGGGCGGTGTCGCGGGTGGTTCTCCGGGCGCGGCCATCCGTACGAGGGACGGCGATCAGCCGGACTGCCGCCGCATGATGTGGCCGGTCGCGGTGAAGCGTTCGTTGCCGACCAGCGGGCCGGTCCGGGTCTCCCGCACGACGAAGCCCTCGCTGCGGTACAGGGCCAGCGCGTGCGGGTTGCCGTCGAGGACCGTGACCTCGGCGTGGTCGCCGGTGTGGGCGAGCGCGTGGCGCAGCAGGGCCCGGCCGATGCCGTGGCGGTAGTGGGCCGGGTCGACGTAGAGCCAGGTGATCTCGTCGCCGTCGAGGGCCACGAAGCCGGTCACCTCGCCGCCGGTCTCGGCGACCCAGAGGAGGCCGTCGAAGATCCGCCCAGCTCACGCAGCTGAATTACTGAACGTTTCAGCCTTGTTGACAGGTCGTTACCCGGGGGATCAACATATCTGAACTGACTGATGGAAGCGCTCCCAAGGAGACCCTTCGTGATCCGAACCCTCGGCGCCGCCGTCCTGCTCGTGGCCGGCCTCACCGCCGTACCGGCCGGTCCGGCCGCTGCCGCCGACGAGGTCGAGCAGGTCGTCAACGGCGGCTTCACCACCGGCACCGACCCGTGGTGGGGCAATCCCGGGCCGCTGACCCTGACCGACGGCAAGGCCTGTATGGACGTGCCGGGCGGCACCAGCAACCGGTGGGACGTCGCCGTCGGTCAGAACGACATCGATCTCGTCGCGGGCGAGACCTACCGGTACTCGTTCACAGCCAGCGGCGATCCCGATGGGCATGTCGCCCGGGCGATCGTGGGGCTGGCCGTCTCGCCGTACGACACGTACTTCGAGGCGTCGCCGGCGTTGACCGTCTCGGGCGACACGTACTCGTACACCTTCACCTCGGCCGTGACCACCGCCCAGGCGCAGGTCGCGCTCCAGGTCGGCGGCAGCGCCGACCCCTGGCGGCTCTGCCTGGACGACGTCTCGCTGGTCGGCGGCGTGCCGCCGGAGGTCTACGTGCCCGACACCGGGCCGCGGGTGCGGGTCAACCAGGTCGCCTACCTGCCGCGCGGGCCGAAGAAGGCCACGCTGGTCACCGAGGCCACCACCAAGCTGCCCTGGCAGCTGAAGAACGCGGCCGGCGCCACCGTCGCGCGGGGCACCACCGTGCCGCGCGGGGTCGACGTGTCGTCCGGGCAGAACGTGCAGACGATCGACTTCAGCCGCTACCACAAGCGCGGCACCGGCTACACGCTGGTCGCCGACGGTGAGACCAGCCGGCCGTTCGACATCGACGCCGCCGTTTATGAGCAGCTGCGTGCCGACGCGCTGAAGTTCTACTACACCCAGCGCAGCGGCATCGAGATCCGCGAGGACCTGCGGCCCGGGTACGCCCGCCCGGCCGGTCACGTCGACGTCCCGCCGAACCTGGGCGACGGCTCGGTGCCCTGCCAGGCCGGTGTCTGCGACTACAAGCTGGACGTGACCGGTGGCTGGTACGACGCCGGCGACCACGGCAAGTACGTCGTCAACGGCGGTATCTCCGTCTGGCAGCTGCTCAACCAGTACGAGCGCACCGCCGAGCCGCGCAAGCTCGGCGACGGCACGCTGGCCATCCCGGAGAGCGGCAACAAGGTCCCGGACCTGCTCGACGAGGCCCGCTGGGAGCTGGAGTTCATGCTCAAGATGCAGGTGCCGGCCGGGCAGCCGCACGCCGGCATGGTGCACCACAAGATCCACGACGCCAACTGGACCGGGCTGCCGCTGCTGCCGCACCTCGACCCCCAGCAGCGTGAACTGCACCCGGTCTCGACCGCGGCGACGCTGAACCTGGCCGCCACCGCCGCGCAGGCCGCCCGCATCTACCGCCGTTACGACAAGGCGTTCGCCGCCAAGGCCCTGGCCGCGGCCCGCACCGCCTACACCGCCGCCCTGGCCGAGCCGGCCATCTACGCCTCCGCGGCCGACGGCACCGGCGGTGGCGCGTACAACGACGACAAGGTCGACGACGACTTCTACTGGGCCGCCGCTGAGCTGTACCTGAGCACGGGGCAGAAGAAGTACGCCGCCGACGTCCTGGCCTCCCCGGTGCACACCGCTGACATCTTCGGCGGCGCGGCCGCCTTCGACTGGGCCAGCACGGCCGTGGCCGGCCGGCTGGACCTGGCCCTGGTGCCGAACAAGCTGCCCGGGCGCAACCAGGTCCGCGCGTCGATCGTCGCGGCGGCCGAGAACTACCTGAAGATTCAGGCCGCCCAGCCGTACGGCATCCCGTACGCCCCGGCGAACAACATGTGGGACTGGGGCTCCAACAGCCAGATCCTGAACAACCTGGTGGTGGTGGCGTCCGCGCACGAGATCACCGGCCGGGACAGGTTCCGCAACGCGGTCTACGAGGGCATGGACTTCATGCTCGGCCGCAACGCCCTCAACTACTCCTACGTGACCGGTTACGGCGAGGTCAGCTCGCACAACCAGCACAGCCGCTGGTACGCCCACCAGCTCGACCCGGCCCTGCCCAACCCGCCGCGGGGCACCCTGGCCGGCGGGGCCAACTCCTCGATCCAGGACCCGTACGCCCAGAGCAAACTGACCGGCTGCGTGGGCCAGTTCTGCTACATCGACGACATCCAGTCCTGGTCGACGAACGAGCTGACCATCAACTGGAACGCACCGCTGGCCTGGGTCGCGTCCTACATCGCGGACCAGAACTAGACTCCATGGCGTGATCGACGTCGAGAAGCCCGTGTGGCTTCTCGACGTCGACGGCGTCATCAACACGATCAAGCCCGGCTGGGGCGCCGCACCACGCAAGTCGCTGGTGTGGTCGGGGGCGGACAACACGTCGTACGTGTTGCGCTGGTCCCCGCTGCTGGTGGACCGGATCCGGGCGTTGCACACCGACGGCCGGGTCGAGGTCCGCTGGTGCACGACCTGGTGCCCGGAGGCCGAACGCCTGGAAAGCCTGTGGCGCCTGCCTGTGCTCGGGCGGGCCCTGGACGCCGACCCGATGCCCCGCGGCGCGCAGTGCTGGCCACTGAAGCTGGCGGCGGCCTGGGAGGTGCTGGCCGAGGGCCGCCGGCTCATCTGGACCGACGACGAGGCTCTGCCCCCACCGGGCCCGGCGCGTGAGGAGCTGACCGCGGACGGGCGGGCGCTGCTGATCGCCCCGCGGGCCAATCGCGGCCTGCAGCCGGCCGATCTGCACCTGATCGAGAAGTTCGCCGAGGGACGGCGCTTGCCGACGCACCGGGTGGCCGGCCGCCACCGCCAGCTGCCGGACTGACGATCAGGCCGGGTGCTGCTCCAGGAACCGGCGGGCGCGGCTGACGTCCCGCCCGAGCAGAATCATGGATGTCGTGGCCAGCGCGATCACCACCAGGGCCAGCACGGTCCAGATCACGCTGCGGTGCTGAACGGCCTGGCCGACCTGCACGAGGATCAGCCCGGCCGGCGTGGCCATCAGCCGCCGTTGCGCGAGCAGGTCCCCGG
>NZ_JBEZGQ010000816.1:0-3779 GCF_040650095.1 Actinoplanes sp. NPDC048791
GGGTGACCGCGTACGGCGCCGGACCCGACGATGTGGCCTCGCTGCCCGCCGCGGCGCCCGGCGGTGCGGTGCGCGTCGCGTTGCGTTCCCTGGGCCAGGCCGCCCGGACCCGGCCGTTCTGGCTGCTCGCGGGCGGCTTCGCGATCTGCGGGGCGACCACCAACGGGCTGATCGGCACCCACTTCATCCCGGCCGCGCACGACCACGGGATGGCCCCGACCACCGCGGCGAGCCTGCTCGCGCTGGTCGGCCTGTTCGACATCATCGGCACCATCGCCTCCGGCTGGCTCACCGACCGGGTGGACAGCCGCTGGCTGCTGGCCGGCTACTACGCGCTGCGCGGGCTGTCCCTGCTGGTGCTGCCGTCACTGTTCGCCGCGACCGCGCACCCCTCGATGGTGGTGTTCATCCTGTTCTACGGGCTGGACTGGGTGGCCACGGTTCCGCCGACGGTTGCCCTGTGCCGGGAGTACTTCGGTGCCAGCGGCGCGGTGGTCTTCGGCTGGGTCTTCGCCTCGCACCAGTTCGGCGCGGCGATCGCGGCCACCTCGGCCGGCCTGGTCCGCGACCAGCTCGGCAACTACGACGCGGCCTGGTACGGCGCGGGCGCGCTGGCCCTGCTGGCCTCGCTGCTCTCGCTGATGCTGCTGCTGGGCAAGCGCCGTAAGGACGTGGGCCCGGCCGGCCCCGGCATCGGCCTGGCGTTCCCGGCGGCCACCACCTCGGCGGCGCCGGCCTCGTAGCCATCACATGGCGAGAGGCGGCAACCGGTATGGCCGCCGCGCATCGACAATCGTCTCTTTCTGGCTACGGTGTGGACACCCCGTCCCACACCCCCAGGGAGGACCCCCGATGCTGCGCAAGAGACTGTTCGCCGCGCTGGCAGCCGTCGCGATGCTGGTCGGCCTGCAGGTCACCACCGCCGGGCCGGCCGCCGCGGCCCCCCGCATCCTGTACTACGACGCCAGCCAGGCCCAGGAGTTCATCTCGGCCGTCAACCAGGGCGCCCAGATCTGGAACAGCCGGGTCGCCAACGTCCAGCTCCAGCCCGTCCCGGCCGGCCGGACCCCCAACATCCGGGTGTACGCGGACAACGGCTGGCCCCGCACCTACTCGACCTCGCTGGGCAACGGCCGCTGGTACATGGGCCGTGAGGCGGTCAACCAGGGCTACTACACGCCCCGGATCGCGGCCCACGAGTTCGGCCACATCCTCGGCCTGCCGGACCGCCGTACCGGTCTGTGCACCGACCTGATGTCCGGCAGCAGCGCCCCGGTCTCCTGCCGCAACCCCAACCCGAACACCACCGAGGCGAACACGGTGAACAACAACTTCCGCTCAGCGGCGGTGGCGGCGTCGATCCCGGCCCGCGAGTTCGTCTGGGTCGGCTGACCCCGCTCTCATCGGGCGCGGGCCGTCAGGCTCGCGCCCGATCTGTGCTCACTCGGTCAGGGTGACGACTTCGAGCACCCCGCTCAGCACCAGGATCTGCCGCACCCCCCGGCTCGGATGGGCCAGCTGGAACTCCACACCCTGGTCCCGGGCCCGCTGGAAGCCGAAGATGATCGCGCCCAGGCCGGTCGAGTCGATGAAGGACAGCTCGGCCAGGTCGACCACGATCGTGGCCGGCCGGCTCTCCAGAGCCTCCACCAGACAGACGCGCACCTGGTCGACGTTCAGGACGTCGATCTCGCCGTGCAGGCGCACGGTGACCACGTCGGCGTCGCGGTCGAGACTGGTTACGGGTTCTTCGGACACCGGGGCCTTTCCGTTCGGCGCAAGCTTCCGCTGTGGTGATGATTCCACGTACGGTAATCGGCACAACGACAGTAGATGGCCGAGTCACCAGTGGGGAGGGCGGCGTGCCGATCCGGGGTGGGCTGCCGCCGCGCAATCCGCGTTTTGTCGGCCGGGAGAGCCTGCTCGCCGACGTGCGCGGGCTGCTCGGCAACGGACCGGTGGTGTTGCTGCCCGCGGCCGAGCATCAGCTCGGTGGCACCGGGCGCACCCAGCTCGCCGTCGAGTACGCCTATCGCTACGCCGACACCTACGACCTGGTCTGGTGGATCCCGGCCGAGCAGACCGCCGGCATGCGCGCCGCGCTGGTCGGGCTGGCCAGTGAGCTCAAGCTGCCCGAGGCCCGCGACATCAACCGTACGCTGGGCGCGGTCCGGGACGCGCTGAGCCGCGGCGAGCCGTACCGGAACTGGCTGGTCGTCTTCGAGAACGCGAACCGGCCCGAGGACATCAAGCCCTATCTGCCCAGCGGCGCTGGCCACGTGCTGGTCACGTCCCGTAATCCCCGGTGGACGTCCGAGGTGGCGCAGGCCGTGCCGGTGCCGGTGTTCGACCGTACGGACAGCGTCGACTTCCTGCGCCGGCGCACCGCGGAGCTGTCCACCGACGACGCCGAGCGGCTGTCCGAGCGGCTCGACGACGTGCCCATGGCGCTGGATCTGGCCGCCGCGGTCCGCACGGCGACGGGCTGGAGCGTCGGCGACTACCTGCGGCACTACGACGAGCGGGCCGCCGCGCTGGCCTTCCCGACGCCGATCCGGGTGGCGTGGGAGCTGGCCGCCGACTCGCTGCGGGACGCCTCGCCCGCCGCCTCCGAGCTGCTGGAGCTCTGTGCCTTCCTGGCCAGCGCGCCCGTGTCGTGGGAGCTGCTCTGGGCGGCCCGCGGCCTGGTGTCGCCGGAGCTGGCCCGCACGGTGCGCATCGAGCGCCGGCTCAAGGCCGCGCTGCGCCTGATCGGCCGGTACGGGCTGGGCGAGCTCGACCCGCCCGGTGACAGTCTGCTGGTGCATCCGCTGGTCCGGGGCATGCTCGGCCAGCAGCTCAGCTCGGAGCGGCACGCCGCCCTGCTGCGCACGGTCCGGGCCATGCTCGCGGCCGCGGACCCGGGCGACCCGGACAACCCCACCCACTGGCCCCGGTACGCGGCCATCGTCCCGCACCTGGTGCACTCCGACGTGCTCGGCGGCGACGCCGAGGAGATCCGCCAACTCGTGATCAACTGCATCCGTTTCCTGTACGCCCGGGGCGACTGGGACTCCAGCCGGGACCTGGCGGCGCAGGCGGTGGCGCGCTGGCGGGACAGTCTCGGCGAGACCGACGAGCAGACCCTGCTGGCCTCGTTCCACCTGGCCAACGCGTTGCGGGCGGTCGGCCGTACGGCGGACGCCCGGGCCCTGAACGCGCAGACCCTGCGCTCGCAGCGGGAGGCGCTCGGCGGCGACGACGAGACGACCCTCGCCACGGCCAACAGCGTCGGTGCCGATCTGCGGATGCAGGGCCACTTCGGCCAGGCCCGCCAGCTCGACGCCGACAACCTGGTCCGCTACCGCCGGTTGTTCGGCGAGAGCTTCCCGACCGCGTTGCGCTGCGCCAACAACCTGGCCGTCGACCTGCGGCTGCTCGGCGACTTCCGCGGGGCGCGGGCGCTGGACGAGCAGGTGCTGCGGCACCGGCAGATGATCTTCGTGGAGGGTCATCCCGAGACCCTGTCGTCCCGGGCCGGGCTGGCGTTCGACCTGTTCGGCCTCGGTGACTACGCGGGCGCCAGCGCGCTGCTGTCCAACGGGCACGCCGAAGCGCTCGGCGCCGACCATCCGATGGCGTTGTGGGCCGGCCGGTTCGCGGCCATCGCGGCGCGCCGGCGCGGGCTGCCGCAGGCCCGCGAGCTGGCCGCGACCAACGTGGAGCTGTACAGGCAGAAGTTCGGCGACCTGAACGTGGAGACGCTCGGTGCCCTGGTCTCGCTGGCCAACTGCGCCCGC
>NZ_JBEZGQ010000817.1:0-3779 GCF_040650095.1 Actinoplanes sp. NPDC048791
CGCTGGCGCGCTTCCCGCAGGACCGGCAGATCGTGCTGCACTGCAAGTCCGGTGTCCGCTCGGCCGAGGCGCTGGCCGCGTTGAAGGCGGCCGGGGTGCCGGGCTAACCCGCCTGGTCGACCAGGGCGGCGTAACGGTTCAGGTAGAGCGGCCAGCCCTCGTCGTGCGCCACGCCGTCGCGGACGGACTCCCAGCCGGGGCCGTGCCGGTCGAGGTGGCGGTGCTCGAGCTCGACGCGGGTTCGTTGCGGGGTCTCGGCGACGAAGCGGACCTCCACCTCGCTGGCGTGCCCGGGGTCGGTCTCGAGCTGCCACTGCGGGCTGATGTCCCAGCTGAAGACCACCCGGTCCGGCGGGTCGCAGGCCAGCACGCGGGCCCAGCGGCACTCGCTGCCGTCGGCGGCCCGGTCGTAGATGTGCCCGCCGGGCTTGGCCTCGAACACGGTCTCGACGATCGGCGCCCCCAGCAGGTTGTGCTCCTTCGGCTTGAAGTCGCCGAAGCGTTCGGTGAACAGGGTGAACGCGCGTTCGATGGGTGCCTGCACGACGATCTGGCGGCGGACCACCTGCTCAGCTGTCTCGGTCATGACGTCTCCTCGGTCGGTTGGTCGGCGACGTCCTGATAGCCCTCCAGCGCGCGGGTCCAGAACGTCTCGAGCTGATCGCGCAGCGCACCCACGCCGGCCGGGTTGAGCCGGTAGACCCGGCGGGTGCCGGCCGCGCGATCGGTGACGAGCCCGGCTTCCTTGAGCACCTTCAGGTGCTGGGAGACCGCCGGCCGGCTGATCGGCAGCTCGTCGGCGAGCTCCCCGACGGCCCGGGGCCGTACGGCCAAGCACTCGAGGATGGCGCGCCTGCTGGGATCGCCCAACGCGTCCCAGCCGTCCTCCGCTTGGTAAGTAGCCACGAACGGAAAGCTACGACTTACCGACGGCCCCCGTCAAGGGGCGGGTGCGGGCGCCACTACGGACCGGGAAGTGGATGGGGCCGCGGACGATGCTGGACACGCGCCGCCGCAACGGTCCGGTGCGGTGCAGGTCCGGCAGGCGTTCGGCGAGGCGGCGCAGCGCGATCTCCGCCTCCAGCCGGGCCAGCGGCTGTCCCACGCAGTAGTGGATCCCGCTGGAGAAGGCCAGGTGGTCGGCGGTCTGCTCACGCCGGATGTCGAAGGTGTCGGGATCCGGGAAGGCCTCCGGGTCGCGGTTGGCCGCACCGATCAGCGTGACCACGTACTGGTCGCGCCGCACCAGGTGGCCGGCCAGGTCGACGTCCTCCAGGGCGCAGCGGGCGGTGCGCTGCACGGGCGGGTCGTAGCGCAGCGTCTCCTCCACCGCGGGCCCGGCCAGCCCGGCCGGGTCGGCGCACAGGGCCGCCCACTGCTCCGGGTGGGCCAGCAGCGCGTTGACCGCGTTGCCGACCAGGTTGACCGTGGTCTCGAAGCCGGCCACCAGCAGCAGGTTGCACATCGGGACCATCTCGTGCGGCTGGATCCTGTCGCCCTCGGCGGCCACGATCCGGCTGACCAGGTCGTCGGCCGATTCCCGGCGGCGCAGCGCGAACAGGCTCTCGAACAGCTCGCGCAGCTCGCGGTTCGCGGCCTGCAGGCGGGCCGCGTGGGACAGGGAGTGGACCCCGTCCAGGGCACTGGCGATGACCGTGCCGTAGCGCGCGAAGCGGTCCGCGTCCACGTCCGGCACGCCGAGCAGGGCGGTGATGACCTGGATCGGCAGCGGCGCCGCGTACGCGGACACCAGGTCGAACTCCCGTCCCGGCCCGACCCGGTCGAGCAGCTCGTCGACCGTGCTCTCGACCAGCGGCCGGTAGCCGGCCATCTGTTTCGGGCTGAACGCCGGCTGGGCCAGGCGCCGCAGCCGGGTGTGGTCCGGCGGGTTCTTGTCGAGGAACGACATGTCGAACTCGTCGGCGGCCTGCGGCGCGGCCATCAGGTCGGCGGCGCGCATCCCGAAGCGCCGGTCCCGCAGCACGGCGTCGCAGATCGCGTGGCTGGTGGTCACCCAGTTGCCGATCCGGGTGGGGCCGAAGCGGGGCATGCCGCGGTAGATCGCGTACGGGTCCTCGCGCCCGGGCCGCAGGTGCAGCAGCGACATCGGGTCACGCCGCACGTAGCCGTGGTAGGCGATACCGAGCCGGCTGCCGTAGAGCCCGGCGGCGAACGCGACGGCCCGGCGTAGCTCAGCCATGGTCACGCAGCCAGGCGTCGATGAGGCCGTTGAAGTGGCCGAGGAAGCGCTCGTGCTCGTGCGGCGGGTACATCGCCCGGACCGTCTCGCGCAGCAGGGAGCGGAACTCCTCCGAGCCGACCCAGTCGGCGACCATCTCGTCGACGTGGCCCAGGTGCTTGGCGCAGAACTCCTCGTACCGCTCGGTCTCGAAGTAGTCGTCGGCGAGCCGGCGGTAGCGGGCGAGCTTCTGCCCGTAGTCCAGCGACGGGTCGTCGGCGATGGCGAAGTACTCGGCGGTGTCGGTGTCCAGCCGCGGCTTGCGCCCGGTGACGACGCAGTAGATCGTCCAGCGCAGCAGCGCCGACATCGCCCACGGGAAGTAGTAGTGCAGCGAGGTCACCGCCACGTCGGGGCAGGCGTTGGCGTAGTCGATGGGGTGCACCTCGGTGCCCTTGACCAGCGACTCGCAGCTGTTGAACTCCCACCGGAAGAACGCGTTGACCAGCCGGGAGATGGTGACGACCTCGTCGCCCACCTCGGGGGTGAGGAAGTTGTGGTCCACCGCGTAGCGCTCGTGCATGGGCAGCTCGGGCCGGAACTTCATGACCATGGTCTCCGGGCCGATGGTCAGCGAGCGGGCGAAGACGTCGTAGTCCTCGACGGCCGCCTGCAGGTGCATCAGCCGCTCGCCGGAGGCGTCGTACGCCGCGTGCAGCTCCGCCACGTTACGGATCTTGGAGACGCCGACCCAGGCGCCGCCGTCGTACGGCTTCATGTACATCGGGTAGCCCACCGACTCGGCCAGCGCCTCCAGGTCGAACGACTGGTTGTAGCGGGCCGAGGTGTAGGCGTACCGGGAGTTGTCCAGGGGGTTCTTGAACGGCACCAGCACGGTCTCCGGCACCTTGAGCCCGAGCCGCAGCATCGCGCAGTACGCGGCGTGCTTCTCCATCGACTGGAAGGTGAACGGGCTGTTCAGCAGGTACACGTCGTCCATCAGCGCGATCTTCTTGAGCCACTCGCGCGGGTGGTAGTACCAGTAGGCGAGCCGGTCGATGACCAGGTCGTGCTTCGGCGAGTCGCGCAGGTTGAACGGCTCGATGGTGACCCGCACGCTGCGGGTGCGGTGGGTACGGCCCTGCGCGTCGGTGACCGCTCCGACGCGGCGCAGCAACGCCTCGTACGCCCGCGGCCAGTCGTCCTCGGTGCCCAGCAGCAGTCCGATGGTGTGCTCGACGTCGGCCATGGCGCCTCCCCTTAGTGGAACACTGTCTGCAGCAACGTGGTCAGGTGCGGGTCGAGGGCGTCGCGCCAGCCGGTCCAGTTGTGCGCGTCGGGGACCTCGGTGAAGCTGACCGGGTAGTCCTGGCGGCCCAGTGCCGCCGCCATGTCGCGATTGTTCGCCAGGTTCTCCTCCACCGCACCACAGGTGATGACCGTGGGGACCGGGCCGGCGAACGAGGGGGCGCGCAGCACCCGGCCGGTGAACCGGACGATGCGCAGGTAGCGCCGGAAGCCGGACTCCTGCCGGTCGTAGCGGGGCTGGAAGAAGCTGCCGGACTGCAGGAACAGCCCGGCGAAGCGCTGCGGGTGGCGG
>NZ_JBEZGQ010000818.1:0-3776 GCF_040650095.1 Actinoplanes sp. NPDC048791
GCCCCGCTCGGCGACCGCGGTATCCAGGCCCGCGGCCAGCCCGTCGACGATCTCGTCCGCGCCGGCCGCCGCCAGCGCGGCGGCCAGCGGCGCGGTACCGCTCGGATCCAGATCCTCGCGGAGCGGACCGGAGAACAGCCGGGCTTCGTTGTCGGCCACCAGGATCCGTTCGCGCACGGTCTCCAGGTCAAGATCATTCAGCGGTACGCCGGCCAGCGTCGCCGCCGTACCCGGTGCACTGTCGACGTAGCGGCCGAGCCGATCGGTGATGGCGACGGCGTCGGCGGGCACGGCCGCGGCGATCGCGGTGACCAGTCCCGGCCGCACGACCACCCCGGACACGCTGTCGACCAGCTCGCCGGGCCCCGGCGCGGGTGCCGGGCGTACCGGGTCGGGCAGGTCCGTGCGGGCCCGCAACATCCGCACCACCCGGCGGCTGGAGACGTGCCCGCGGGTGAGCTTGTCCAGCGTCTCGGTGAGCTGCCGCAGCGGCGCGACGAGGAAGGCCGCGTACCCGTAGAAGGAGACCAGCTGCCCGATGGTGATCTGCCCGGAGAGGGCGAAGCGGGCCCCCAGCCAGGTCACCAGCACCAGGAAGATGCCTGGCAGCAGCACCTGGGCCGCCTCCAGCAACGCCTCCACGGTCGCCACCCGCAGGCCCGCCGCCCGCAGCCGCTGCGACTCGGCGCGGTAGCGACCGGACATGACCGGCTCGCCACCCACCCCGCGCAGCACCCGCAGCCCGCCGACGAGGTCACTGGCCCGGCCGGTCAGCCGGCCCTGCTGCTCCCGGTACGCCTGCTGGCGGTGGTGCAGCGGCCGGATGAGCAGCCCGACGACCGCCATCAGCAGCGGCACGCCGAGCACCACGACCAGCCCCAGCGGCAACGAGGTGGACAGCAGGATCACCGTCACCGTGACGACCGCGACCAGTGAGCCGGCCCCGCGGGCGGTGATGTCCAGGGCCCCGCCGATGTGGCTGATGTCGGCCGTGCCGATGGCGACGACCTCGCCCGCCTCCAGCCGGCGTGGCAGGGCCGAGCCGAGCCGGTTCGACTGCCGGACGGCCACCTGGACGGTGCGGTACGCGCCGGCCAGCAAGCTGAAGACGGCCAGCCGGTGCCGGGTCACCCCGGTGGCGGCCTGCACCACGCCTATGCCGAGCAGCACCAGGCTCCAGGTGAGCAGGGCGCCGCCGTCCCGATGGGTCAGCCCGGCGTCGATGGCCCGGCCGATGACCGCCGGGACCAGGGCCTGGCAGGTCATCCAGATGATGCCGAAGAACGCGCCACCGGTGGTGGATGGCCAGGTGCGCCGGGCGAGCCAGCCCAGGTAGCGGGTGGCGGACCGGTCGTCGGGAATGCCGGGGTCGGCAGGCGGCAGCTCGCGCATTCTCCCCTGACGGTACGAAACTGCGCCGTCACGGGGAAGCACGTTATCTATCGACGGGCGTGAAATCCCAGGCGTGCGGTGCGCGGGCGGTCAGGTGCGCCGGCGGCGCGGGCAGGTCGGCCGGGGTGTGCCGCCAGCGGGAGATGACCACGATGCGATGGTCGGTCGACGAGTAGACCTCGCTCGACACGTGCGACGGCAGGACCTCGACCTGCGGCAGGGCCACGTCGCAGACCCAGCTGAGCAGCTCGTCGAAGCCGCTGCCCAGGGCCCGTACCTCCCACATGCGAGCAATCATGCTGATTCCTACCCCGCCACAGTGACCGAGGTCAATGACATGGCCGAATCGGCCGGCAGGTCGAGCCGGCTGGGCGCGACGCCGGCGGCCACGAGATGCGAACCGAGGGCGGCGACCATGGCGCCGTTGTCGGTGCACAGGCCGGGCCGCGGCACCCGCACCCGGATGCCGAGCTTCGCGGCGCGTTCCTCGGCGAGCACCCGCAGCCGCGAATTGGCGGCCACCCCACCGCCGATGATCAGCGTCTCGACGCCGTGCTCCCGGCACGCGTCCAGGGCTTTGCTGGTCAGCACGTCACAGACGGCGTCCTGGAAGCTGGCCGCGACGTCGGCGACCGGCACCGGCTCGCCGCTGCGCTCGCGGGCCTCGACCCAGCGCGCCACGGCGGTCTTCAGCCCGGAGAAGGAGAAGTCGAACCGGTGCTTGAGCTGGTCCTTCGGCGAGGTAAGGCCGCGCGGGAAGGCGATCGCGGCGGGGTCGCCGTCGCGGGCCGTCCGGTCGATCACCGGGCCACCGGGGAAACCCATCCCGAGCAGCCGGGCCACCTTGTCGAAGGCCTCCCCCGCGGCGTCGTCGATGGTCGCGCCGAGCGGCGTGACCCCGGCGGTGAGATCGTCGACCAGCAGCAGCGACGAGTGGCCGCCGGAGACGAGCATGGCGATGGCCGGCTCGGGCAGCGGTCCGTGCTCGAGGGTGTCGACGGCGACGTGGGCCGCGAGGTGGTTGACGCCGTAGATGGGCTTGTCGGCGGCCAGCGCGTACCCCTTGGCCGCGGCGACCCCGACGAGCAGGGCGCCCGCGAGACCAGGCCCGGCGGTCACGGCGATCGCGTCGATGTCGGCCAGGGTGACCCCGGCGTCGTCGAGCGCCCGCTGCATGGTCGGCACCATCGCCTCGAGATGGGCCCGGCTGGCGACCTCGGGCACCACCCCGCCGAAGCGGGCATGCTGTTCGACGCTGGACGCGAGCGCGTCGGCGAGCAGGGTGTGCCCGCGGACGATGCCGACCCCGGTCTCGTCGCAGGAGGTCTCGATCCCGAGAACAAGGGGCTCGTCAGGCATTACGCATCATCACCAGGGCGTCCGTGTTGCTGGGCTGGTAGTAGCCGCGCCGCAGACCGACGGGCTCGAAGTCATAGCCGGCATAAAGCCGCTGAGCAGGAGCATTGTCGACGGCGACCTCCAGCAGCACCTTGCGCTGCCCGGCCTCGGCGAGCAGCGCCTCCAGCAACTGCCGCCCGATGCCAGCACGCTGGGCCCGCCGGTCGACGGCGATGTTCTGCACCCAGGACTCCTGCTGATCGACGATGGCGAGGCCGGCATAACCGGCCACCTTCTCGTCCTCCTCGGCGACCAGGTAGAAATGCCGCTGCGCAAGCTCGTTCCAGAACATGGCAGCCGACCACTTCTCGGCGCCGAACAGGTCCTCCTCGATGGGCAGCACCTCGGCGATGTGCCACCACCGGAACCGGGTGAGACGCATCAGGGCAGCACAGCCTTGCGCGCGGTGGGCTCGACAGCATCCGGCCGGCGAAGGTAGAGCGGAGTGAGCGGATCCCCCGGCGCCCCCTGCCGGACCTGCTCCGCGGCCAGCGCGATAAGCGCCTCCCCGGAGGGAAAAAGAAGCCGGTCGTCGATCGGGATGCCGAAGATCTCGCTGTACTTGAGAGCGCCCTCACCCACAGCCCGATCGGCCGAGACCAGGACATCGGCGGGCTTGGCAACATCGGGATCGGTGACCCGGACGCCGTCGGCATAGGTGGCGAAATACACCTCGCGCCGGCGGGCATCGGTGGCGACCAGGACCCGGCCCGGACCGGCGGCCCGGCCGAGAGCATCAAGCGAGCAGATCCCGTACGTGGGGACGCCCAGCGCCTGCCCCATGGCGGCGGCGGTCGCCAGCCCGACCCGCAGGCCGGTGAACGGGCCGGGGCCGACCCCGGCGACGATGGCGGCGAGGTCGCGTGGCCGCACACCGGCGTCGTCGAGGACCAGCTGGATCTGGGGGGCGAGGCGCTCACCGTGGGCCCGGGGGTCGACTGTGCGGCGCTCGGCGATCCCCTTCATGCCGCTGTCGGAGACCTCCC
>NZ_JBEZGQ010000819.1:0-3774 GCF_040650095.1 Actinoplanes sp. NPDC048791
GGTCCAGGCCACTGGTCGTGCCGAGCACGGCGGCGTGCTCGGCCGGGTCGGTCCAGGAATACGTACGCGTGCGGGTCCCGTCCTGGGTCTGCGTCATGGACGCAGAGTCGCACCCCCTTGCTGTGTCTGTCAAACAGACCTAGCCTCGGTGTCATGAATCCCACCCTGGCCCGCCCGTCCGCCCTCGACTGGTCCGTCGACGCCTGCACGATCGGCCGCGCGATGGGCGTCCTCGGGGAGAAGTGGACCGTGGTGGTGCTGCGGGAGGTCTTCACCGGCGTCCGCCGCTTCGCCGACATGCGCGAGCGCACAGGCATCCCGCGTCAGGTCCTCACCAACCGGCTCGCCTCGCTGGTGGAGCACGGCTTGCTGCGCCGAGAGCCGTACCAGGAGCCCGGCGCGCGGATCCGCCACGAGTACCGGCTCACCGCCAAGGGCCTCGACCTCTACCCGGTGCTCACCGCGGTGATGGAGTGGGGCGACCGCTACCTCGCCGATCCGCAGGGCCCGCCGCTGGAGATGGCCCACCGCGACTGCGGCGCGCGGGTCCACACCGAGCTGCACTGCGATCACGGCCACCGGATCGCCGACCCCCGCGAGGTCGCGCCCCGCCCCGGGCCGGGGGCCAAGCGCCGCCGCTAAGCTCCCTGGCCGTGGCGCCGGCGCAGACATCAGCATCAGCAGGGGAAACGTCCGCGTGGGCTCCGTTGCGGGACAAGATCTTCCGCGGGCTGTGGATCGGGGTGCTGGCGAGCAACGTCGGCACCTGGATGCAGACCGTCGGGGCCCAGTGGCACCTGGTGCACGAGCCGGACGCGGCCACCTACGTCAGCCTGGTGCAGACCGCGACGATGCTGCCGGTCCTGCTGCTCGCGTTGCCGTCGGGCACGCTGGCCGACACCTTCGATCGCCGGCGGTTGCTGCTCGCCGTACAGGTGGGGTTGTTCGTCGTGGCCGGGACGCTGACCGCCCTGACCGTGCTCGACCGGATGCCGCCGCCGCTGCTGTTGATCTTCACTTTCCTGCTCGGCGTCGGCCAGGCGCTGACCCTGCCGACCTGGCAGGCGATCATCCCCGAGGTGGTCCCGCGCGACGAGCTCGCCTCGGCGTCCGCGCTCGGGGCGGTCAACACCAACCTGGCCCGCTCGGCCGGTCCGGCGGTGGCCGGCCTGCTGGTCGCGCACGTGGGCGTGGCCGCCGTCTTCGGCCTGAACGCGCTGTCGTTCGTGATCTTCGCCGTGGCGCTGCTGCGCTGGCGCCGGCCGCCGGAGAGCGGGACCGCGCACGCCGAGCGGTTCGGCCCGGCGCTGCGGGCCGGCGGCCGGTACGTGCGCTACTCGCCGGTGGTCCGCCGGATCCTGCTGCGCGTGGTGCTGTTCGTCCTGCCCGGCAGCATCGTCTGGAGCCTGCTGCCGCTGGTCGCCGAGCGGGAGCTGGCCATGGGCCCCAGCGGGTACGGCATCCTGCTCGCCGCCCTGGGCGTCGGCGCGGTCCTGGGCGCCCTGCTGATGCCCCGGGTCCGTGAGCACGTCCCGGCCAACCGGCTGCTCGTGCTCTCCGGCGCGGTCTACGGCCTCGCCCTGCTGGTGGTGGCCACGGTGGCCAGCGTCCTCGTCGTGGTGCCGGTCCTGCTCGCCGCCGGGCTGGCCTGGATGATCCAGGTGTCGCGGATGAACGCGAGCCTGCAGCTGTTCCTGCCGAACTGGGTGCGTGCCCGCGGCTTCGCGGTCTACCAGGTGGTCTTCGCCGGCGGCCAGGCTCTCGGCGCGCTGCTGTGGGGTCAGGTCACCGAGGCGTTCGGCCTGCGCGCCGCTTTCCTCGCCGCGGCCGCGCTGATGCTGCTGGGCACCGTGACCGTGCGCTGGCTGCCGCTGCACCACCAGGAGGGGGACCGCAGCCCGGCGGTCTACTGGGCCGAGCCGCACCTGATGCTGGAGCCGCACCTGGACGAGGGGCCGGTGCTGGTCACCTCGACGTTCCGGGTCCGGCCGGCGAACCGGGCCGCCTTCGTCGCCGCGATGCAGGCCGTACGGCGGTCCCGGCAGCGGACCGGGGCCACCCGGTGGGGACTGTTCCGCCCGGGCGAGGCGACGGACGAGTTCGTCGAGGTCTACCTGGTGCCCACGTGGGACGAACATCTGCGCCAGCACGAGGGCCGGCTCACCGGCAGCGACGAGCAGGAGGAGCAGAAGGCGTGGGCGCTGGCCGACGGGCCGCCGGTCGTCTCCCATCTGCTGCCCGCCGACTCAGGGGATTAGCCCGATGTTTCGGGATTGTTCCGATTAGCCTCAGGGCAGGCCGCCGGTTCGAGGGGTGCGGCCCTTCAGGAGGCACGGCGTGGCACTCGTCGATCGTTCCGGTCACTCCCGGCTGCTCGTCATCGGTGGCGCCGAACGCTACGGTCCGGGTGGCACCGAGATCCTGCGCCGTTTCGTCGGCCTGGCCGGTGGTCCCGCCGCCGAGCTGATCGTCATCGCCACCGCCAGCGCGGAGCCCGCCGTGCTGGAGGCCGAGTACGCCGCGCTGTTCACCCGCCTCGGCGCGGGCCGGGTCCGGGCGCTGCGCCTGGACAACCGGGCCCAGGCCAACGAGCCCGACGTGGTCAAGGCGCTGGCCACCGCCACCGGTGTCTTCTTCACCGGCGGCGACCAGTTGCGGATCACCACCGTCCTCGGCGGCACGCTGGCCGACTCGGCGCTGCAGCGGCTGGTGCAGACCGGCACGATCGTGCTCGGCGGCACCAGCGCCGGCGCAGCGATGATGTCCGGCACCATGATCCTCGGCGGCGACAGCCCGGGGGTCACCCGGGCCAGTGTGCGCACCGGACCCGGGCTGGAGTTCCTGCCCGGCGTGCTGATCGACATGCACTTCGCCGAGCGGGGCCGGCTCAACCGGCTGCTCAGCGCCGTCGCCCTCTACCCGCACGAGCTCGGTCTGGGCATCGACGAGGACACCGCGATCCTCGCCGAGGGTGACAGCTTCGAGGTGCTGGGCACCGGCGCGGTCACGATCGTCGACGCGGGCGCCGCCGCCGACATCCGGGTGCCGGCCGACGGACCGATCGCGCTCACCGGGGCGCGGGTGCACGTGCTGCCTGCCGGGTGCAGGTTCGAACTGTCCGGCCGCCGCCCCTCGATCATCGACGGGCCCGCCGGGGAACGGGAACTGGCCGCATGAAGATCCTCAGCATCCGCCGGCTGCGCGGACCGAACGTCCACCTGTCCCGGCCCGCGATCGTGGCCCGGCTGCGCCTCGACGAGCTCACCGGCCGGGAGACCAGCGACGTCGCCGGGTTCACCGAACGGATCCTGCGCGCCCTGCCGGGCCTGGCCGAGCACCACTGCGCGGCCGGCTCACCCGGCGGGTTCGTCAGCCGGATGCGCGGTGGCACCTACTTCGGCCACGTCACCGAGCACGTCAGCATCGAGCTGTCCCAGCGGATCGGGCGCGACGTCAGCTTCGGCCGGACCGTCTCGGCCGGCGAGCCGGGACTCTACGACCTGATCATCGAGTGCCCGGTGGACGAGTCGCCGGACTCCACCCTGCCGGGCGAGCTGCTGGAGACCGCCGCGGAGCTGGTCGCCTCGGTCGCGGGCGGCGAGTCCGTGCCCGCCGCCGACCTCACCGAGCGTCTCACCGCCCTGACCGCGCTGGCCGAGCAGGAGGCCACCGGCCCGAGCACCACGTCGATCATCGCCGCGGCCCGGCGCCGGGGCATCCCGGTCGAGCGGTACGCCGACCTCAGCCTGCTGCGCCTGGGCTGGGGCACCCGCC
>NZ_JBEZGQ010000820.1:0-3773 GCF_040650095.1 Actinoplanes sp. NPDC048791
GGCGAAGCTCCGGGCCGCGGCCGACCTTGCCCGGCAGCGCGGCTACTCCCGGCTCAAGCTGCGCCTGCTCGCCGGTTGGCAGTCGCCCGGCTGGGCGCTCGCGCTGGGCGGTGGGCCGATGCGGAAGTGGGAGGATCCCGACGCGGTCGAGCCTGACCTGTACGACGTACCGGTGTGGTGGGCGGACGATTTCCTGGCCGCGTACAACGCTTTCCTGCCCGAGGTGGCCGCCGCGCTGGAGGACGAGCCGCTCTGGGGTGAGGTGACCGTTTCCGGGACGTGCACCGTCTTTGCCGAGCCGTGCGTCAAGCAGCTCGGGGTGGCCGCCAACCGGAAGCAGGCGCTCGACCGGGAGTACACCGCCGCGGCCGACCGGGCGGCGCTGGAGACGGTGATCGCCGCCCATCACGACACCTTCTCGCCCCTGGGCATCACTTCCTCGGTGGCGTACAACCCTTGGCAGTTCATCGCCGCTGACCGGCGGATGGAGACCGACCCGGCCGTCACCGTGCAGCTCATGGACTACCAGCGGGCCACCATGGGGGCGTTCGGGGTCTGGGAGAACAACTCGTTGATCGCCCGCCGGACCGGTGGCGTGCTCGAGCAGACCCGCCCCGACTACCAGGGCATGTACGACCACATGATCGCCGGCGCCGCGGCGGGGCATCCGATCCAGTTCCAGACCGGCACCCTCGCCAAGATCCAGGCGGCCGGTGGCACCGCCGAGGCCACGGCGTCCTGGGTTGCCGAGAACGGCGGCATCTCCGTCGAGCTGCCGCGCGGCTGGGAGCAGGACACCGACGCCATCGACGTGAACCGTGCCGACCAGCTCAACCGGCAGCTGGCGGTGAACGCCGCCGCCACGCTGGGCTGACCGCGCAAACTTGAACTATTCCAGAAAAGCCTCTACGTTGATCAGGTGACGCCCGACTTCGAGACTCAGCTGCGGGCGGTCTCGTTGCGGGTGACCAGGCCACGGCTGGCTGTGCTGGCCGCGCTGCGGGACCATCCGCACGTCGACACCGACACGGTGATCGCGCTGGTCCGGGCCGAGCATCCCGCGATCTCCCACCAGACGGTGTACGACGTGCTGCGCGCGTTCACCGAGACCGGCCTGATCCGGCGCATCCAGCCGGCCGGCGCGACGGCCCGCTACGAGGCCCGGGTGGGAGACAACCACCACCACGTCGTGTGCCGCTCCTGCGGCGCCATCGCCGACGTCGAGTGCGCGGTCGGTCATGCCCCTTGTCTCACCGCCTCCGACGACCACGGCTTCGTGGTCGACGAGGCGGAGGTCGTCTATTGGGGCACCTGCCCCGACTGCGCGACCGAACGCCTTGCCCAAGGATCCGCCAGTTCGGAAGGAAACAGATGAGCGACACCCAGGACAACGCCCCGGCGAGCGCGCAGGGCGTGGACAAGATGGCGGCGGAAGGCTGCCCGGTCGCGCACGACTCGGTGACCGCGACCGGCAGTGAGAGCGAGAACCCGGCGATCGACTCGCCGACGCCGAAGACCGGCGGCCGGCCGCACACGATCCGCGACTGGTGGCCCAACCAGCTCGACCTGTCCGTGCTGCACGCCCACTCGTCCAAGGGCAACCCGCTCGGGGAGAACTTCAGCTACGCCCGGGAGTTCGCCAAGCTCGACGTCGACGCCCTCAAGCGCGACATCACCGAGGTGCTCACCACCTCGCAGGACTGGTGGCCGGCCGACTTCGGCCACTACGGCGGCCTGATGATCCGGATGAGCTGGCACGCCGCGGGCACGTACCGGATCCACGACGGCCGTGGCGGCGCCGGCGACGGCGGCCAGCGGTTCGCCCCGCTCAACAGCTGGCCCGACAACGCCAACCTCGACAAGGCGCGCCGCCTGCTGTGGCCGGTCAAGGCCAAGTACGGCCAGCAGATCTCCTGGGCCGACCTGCTCGTGCTGGCCGGCAACGTGGCCCTGGAGTCGATGGGTTTCAAGACCTTCGGTTTCGGCTTCGGCCGCCAGGACGTCTGGGAGCCCGAGGAGATCTTCTGGGGCCCGGAGGACACCTGGCTCGGTGACGAGCGCTACGTCTCCGACAACGAGATGGCCGAGAACGTCGGCGCGACCGAGATGGGCCTCATCTACGTCAACCCCGAGGGTCCCCGCGGCAGCGCGGACTTCCGGGCCGCGGCCCACTTCATCCGGGAGACCTTCGGCCGGATGGCGATGAACGACGAGGAGACTGTCGCGCTGATCGCGGGCGGACACACCTTCGGCAAGACCCACGGCGCCGGCCCGGCCGACAACCACGTCGGCCCGGAGCCGGAGGGCGCCGACCTGGAGACGCAGGGCCTGGGCTGGCTGAGCACGTACGGCAGCGGCAAGGGTGCCGACACGATCACCAGCGGTCTCGAGGTGACCTGGACCGACCGCCCCACGCAGTGGAGCAACCGCTTCTTCGAGATCCTCTTCGGCTACGAGTGGGAGCTCACCACGAGCCCCGGCGGCGCCAAGCAGTGGGTCGCCAAGGACGCCGAGGAGATCATTCCGGACGCGTACGACCCGGCCCGCAAGCACAAGCCGACGATGCTCACCACCGACCTGTCGCTGCGTTTCGACCCGGCGTACGAGAAGATCTCGCGCCGTTTCCTGGAGAACCCGGACGAGTTCGCGCTGGCCTTCGCCAAGGCCTGGTACAAGCTGCTGCACCGCGACATGGGTCCGGTCAGCCGCTTCCTGGGCCCGTGGGTGGCCGAGCCGCAGCTGTGGCAGGACCCGGTGCCGGCCGTCGACCACGAGCTCGTCGGTGACGCCGACATCGCCGCCCTCAAGGCCAAGGTGCTGGAGTCCGGCCTGACCACCGCCCAGCTGGTCGCCACCGCCTGGGCGTCGGCCGCGAGCTTCCGCTCCACCGACAAGCGCGGCGGCGCCAACGGGGCCCGGATCCGCCTCGAGCCGCAGCGCAACTGGGAGGTCAACCAGCCGGAGCAGCTCGCGACCGTGCTGGGCACCCTCGAGGGCATCCAGCAGGAGTTCAACAACGCGGGCGGCGCGAAGATCTCGCTGGCCGACCTGATCGTGCTGGCCGGCTCGGCCGCGGTCGAGAAGGCGGCGCGCGACGCCGGCGTCGAGATCACCGTGCCGTTCCACCCGGGCCGCACCGACGCGAGCCAGGACCAGACGGACGTCGACTCGTTCCGGGTCCTCGAGCCCCGCGCCGACGGCTTCCGCAACTACCTGCGCCCCGGCGAGAAGACCCAGCCCGAGGTCCTGCTCATCGACCGCGCCTACATGCTCGACCTGACGGCGCCCCAGATGACGGTCCTGATCGGCGGCCTACGCTCCCTCGGCGCGAACTTCGGCGGGTCGCAGCACGGCGTCCTCACCGACCGGCCCGGCGTGCTGACCAACGACTTCTTCGCCAACCTGCTCTCCCCCGGCACCCGGTGGAAGACGTCGCAGTCGGACGAGAACGTGTACGAGATCCGTGACGTGACCACCGACGAGGTCAAGTGGACCGCCACCGCGGTCGACCTGGTCTTCGGCTCGAACTCGCAGCTGCGGGCGCTCGCCGAGGTCTACGCCGGCCAGGACGCCCGCGAGAAGTTCGTGACGGACTTCGTCACGGCCTGGACGAAGGTCATGGAGCTGGACCGCTTCGACCTCGCCTGATCTCCTACGACCGGAGAAGCGCGGGCGCTACGGAGGGTGCGGCCGGGGGGTTTGATTCGTGAGCTAGGGACGCGGCGGCCAGCCCGGCGTGGTGGGGGTGGTTGTGGGGCATGTGCACACGAGGC
>NZ_JBEZGQ010000821.1:0-3772 GCF_040650095.1 Actinoplanes sp. NPDC048791
GGGTGACGCTCGCGGTCGGTGACGTCAGAGGTACGGGGTCTGCGTCAGCAGGTGAGCCTTGAAGCCCTCACCGACCCCGGGCTCCGGGGTGCCGGCCCAGTCCTTGATGAGCACGGCGCCGCCGGTGCAGCCCCACGGGTTCCAGGTCCAGGCCAGGTAGCCCAGGCCGTGCTCGTCGGCCCAGTCCACCAGCCGCTGCATGTATTCGAACGTGCAGGTGTCCTGGCCGAACTCGCCCAGCACCACCGGCACCTGCGCGGCCACCGGCGCGATCTGGCTGTCCCAGCAGGCCTCGGTCACGCAGGCGTTGAAGCTGTAGGCGTGCCACGACGCCGCGACGTTGTCCAGCGGGTCGTCGGGCTGGTACGCCAGCCACTCGCGCAGGTCGTTGGTCCACTCGAGCCCGCTGACCATCAGCATGTTGGTGGCGCCGGTGGCCCGTACCGCGTCGACCAGGTCCTGCATGCCGGCCACCTCGTACGCGATGCCGGTGCAGGTGCCACCGTCCCGCAGGCACTGCCAGCCCGGCGTCTTGTTCCAGTCGCTGGCGATCTCCGGGTACGGCTCGTTGAAGAGGTCGAAGACGACCGCGTCGTTGCCCTTGAACGTGTTGGCCACGCCGGTCCAGAACTGGGGGGCGTAGCGCGCGTCCGGCACCGGCTTCTGGCAGGTCGCGTGCTCGTCCTTGCAGTGCCAGTCCGGGCCCGTGGTGTACGCACCCCAGGTCCAGTGCAGGTCGAGGATCACATTGATGCCGTTGGCGACCAGCAGGTCCACGTAGTCCTTGACGCCCTGCTGGTACGCGGGACCGCTGGGTTCGCCGCTGACGCCGAGCCAGCACTCCTCGTTCAGCGGGATGCGGACGGCGTGGATGTTCCAGGTCTTCATCGCGTCGACGGACGCCTGATCGACCGGGCCGGAGTCCCAGAGGCCCTTGCCCTGCACGCAGCCGAACTCGGCGCTGGAGCGGCTGACCCCCAGCAGCCGGTAGGTCCGGCCGTCCGTGGTGACGATCTTGTTGCCCGACACCTTGAGCTCGGGCGCGGGCCCGCTCGGCGGCGGGGTGACGGGCGGGGTGGTGGCCGGCAGAGTGCTCGGCGGGACCGAGGTCGGACCCGACGTCGGAACGATGGAACCCGTGCAATCGACGCCGTTGAGGGAGAAGGAGGCCGGTTTCGGGTTCGTGCCGCTCCACGCGCCGGTGAAGCCGATCGACGTGGACGCGCCGGTGCCGAGCGAGCCGTTCCAGCTCATGCTGGCCGCGGTGACCCGGGCGCCCGACTGCTTCCAGGCGGCGCTCCAGCCCTGGTTGACCTTCTGGTCGGGGCTCGCGAAGTCGAACGCCAGCGTCCAGCTGGTGACGGCCGAGCCGAGGTTGGTGATGGCCACGTCGGCGGCGAACCCACCGGACCATTGGCTCTGCACCGTGTAGGTGACCGAGCATCCGGTGGTCGCCGCCGTGGCCGGCAGCGTGACCGTGGCCAGGGTGCCGGCGGTCAGCGCTGCGACAGCGCCGGCGGCCAGCACGGTACGACGAATTGTCATCTGATCTTCCGAATCCGTAGACGGGTGAGTTTGGGAGCGCTCCCAGCAGCCTATTTACGCGATTGATCAGAGTCAATGAATGGCTCCCGGCCCCGCCGTCGGGCGGGGCCGGGATCAGGCGGTCACGCCGTGAGGCGCAGATAATCCAGGTTGAAGCCGCCGGTCTCGCAGTACAGCGTCACGAGCTGGTCGCCCGCGGCCAGATCGACCGGAACGTGCACGGACTGGTACGCCGCCCAGCCGCCCGTGTCCGGCACCGACGCCTTGGCCAGCACCGTCCCGGCCGCGTCACGCAGGGACACCGCGTCGGGCGCCACCGCACCGGTGCCGTTGGCCACCCGCAGCTCCAGGTCGTACCGGCCGGCCTGCGTCACGTCCACCCGGTAGGTGAGCCAGTTGCCCGGCGCCGTCCAGCCGACGTTCTTCCCGCCGCTGGCCGCCGGGTTGTTCTCGACGAACGACGCGCCGCCCTCGGTCCAGCCGTGCTGCGCGGTGTATGACTCCGCCTCGACGCGCGCGCCGACCGGAGCGCCGTGCGGGCGTACGGTCACGTGCACGGTGACCCGGTCGGAGGCCGCGCCGTCGGTGACGAAGAACGTCAGATCCTGCTCGCCGGCCACCGTCGGTTGCAGGGTCACCAGGCCGGTGCTCGCGTCCACCGTGACGCCGTCGGGCAGGTCGGTCGCGTAGTAGCCGAGCCGGTCGCGGTCCCGGTCACTGGCCGAGAGCTGGATCCGCGTGGTGCCGTACTGGTCGGCGACCACGGCGGGGAGCTCACGCAGCACCGGCGCGTGGTTGCGGTGCGCGGACGGGACGTGGCCGGTCCAGCGGTACGTCGCGTACGAGCTCGCCGGCACGGTCGCGGTGAACGACTCGCCGCCGAGCACGACGCGTACGGTGCGGTCGGCTGCCGTGCTGTTGCCCAGGACCGCCACGAAGCCGTCGCCGCGGTCGCGGAAGACCACGTTGCTGACGCCGCCGGCGGTGGCGCTGGACTCGACCCGGACGTGCTGCGGGCCGAGGTGGCGGGCGAACTGGCCGAGGGCGTAGAGCTCGTCGCGGACGGTGAACGTACGGGCCGTGGTGTCCACCTTGACCAGCCGGTTCGGCCACTTGGTGGTGCGGCCGACCTCGTCCCAGTCGATGTTGTTGTCGCGCGACGGCGTCCAGTGCAGCGTCCCGCCGTCCTGATCGGTCGTCTGCGCCCACAGCACGTACGACGAGGCGTCCAGCCGCAGGTAGCTCAGCACGGTGGCCGGGGACAGGTCGCTGGTCTCGGTCATGTGCACCGGCTTGCCGGTCTGCTCGTACGCGTCCCGCATCACCGCCGGGTCACCCCAGTACGGGTGGAACGCGATGGCGTCACTGGCCGCCCGTACCCGGGGGTCGTCGAAGATGCGGTGGTAGTTCTTGGTCGCGGTGCTGTTCGGGTCCTTCCAGTCCCAGAAGTTGAAATCGTGCACGTACAGCTCGGTGCGCAGCCGGTGCGCGGCCAGCTCCCGCTTGATGGCCAGGGCGAGCCGCTGCTGCTGGGCGATGCTGATGTCCATCGCCGGGTACACCACGTCGATGCCGGGCTCGTTGAGCAGCGTCAGCGCGTCGATGCGGATGCCGTGCCGCGCGTACGCCTGCAGGTACTTCACGTAGTAGCGGGCGAAGACGTCGATCGCGTCGTCGCGCAGCTTGCCGACCTGGTAGTACTCGGTGGTGCTGCCCGGCTTGAGGGCGACCTCGCCGGTGAAACGGTTGTTGGTCTTCATCCATGCCGGCGCGCTCCACGCGGAGGCGAAGAAGGTTGCCTTCGGGTTGTAGCGCTGGATCAGCTTGACGGTGTCGATGATGTGCGCGTCGACGTCGCGCTTGATCGAGAAGTACTGGAGGCCGAAGTCCTCGCTGACCCCGGCGGGCAGCTCGTCGTAGGACCAGAACGGCAGGTGCTCGATGAGGTCGGGGCTGCCGATGGTGAGCCGGAACCGGTCCAGGCCCGCGCCGGTCCGGGGATCGACCAGCAGGCGCACGGCCCGCTCCCGTTCGGCCGGGGTCAGCTTCCACAGATTGGAGACGCTCGTCTCGTCCAGGGAGAAGCCGACGCCGGTGTAGCGCTGCCGCTCCCGGCTCGGGTCGATCACGACGGTCGCGTCGGTGATCCCGCCGCGGTCGGGTCCGGTGCGGACACTCGGCAACGCCTGCCAGGCGTGCGCCGCGCCGGCCGAGTAGGTGCCGGTCA
>NZ_JBEZGQ010000822.1:0-3766 GCF_040650095.1 Actinoplanes sp. NPDC048791
TTCGAGGGCCGGCGGGTCCGGCTGCCGGTGTTCCTGGGCCGCCATCCCGCCGAGGCGGCCGATCCGGAGCTGCGGGCCTTCCACCGCCGGCTGGTGACGGCGGCTGCGCACCTGCGGGGGGAGTGGCAGCTGCTCGACTGCCACGGCTGGCCGGACAATCCCAGCCATCACGACATGCTCGCGTGGTCGTGGCACGACGGTGAGGCCGGGTATCTGATCGTGCTGAACTTCGCCGACCGGCCGGGCCAGGCCCGCGTGCACCCACCCTGGCCCACCGCGGGGTCGTCGTGGCGGCTGACCGACCTGCTGGACGGCCGGGTCTTCGACCGCGACGGCGATGAGCTGGCGGAGGCCGGGCTCTACGCCGACCTGTCCGCCTGGGGTTGGCATGTGCTCCAGGCCCGCGCCGTCGAACAGTGAGGGATGACGCACATGTGTCGCACGACCACCGGCGACGGCGCTCTGTCCCGAGAACGAGAACCTGCGCCGGCTCCCGGACGAGACGCGGCTGGTGGTGTCCGAGCCGTTGGGCGAGCTACCGGAGGGAAATCGCGATGACGGAGACCAGGACCGGACGCTTCTCGGGCGAACTGCGGCAGGCGCTGGTGGCATTCGCCCTGGCCCAGTTCATCTGCAGCTTCGCCGGCTCGAACATGAACGTCATGATCACTGACATCAGCGAGGATCTCGGCACCGACGTGCAGGGGGTTCAGCTGACCATCACCCTGTTCCTGGTGGTGATGGCGGCACTGATGATCCCCGGCGGCAAGCTGACCGACCGGCTGGGCCGTAAACGGTGCATGGTGGCCGGGCTGGCCCTCTTCGGCGTGGGCGCGCTGGTGAGCGCGATGGCGCCCGGGCTGGGCGTGCTGATCATCGGCAACTCCATCCTCGAGGGTGTCGGGACGGCTCTGCTGATCCCGCCGGTCTACATCCTCACCACGTTGATCTTCACCGACCTGGGTTCGCGGGCCCGGGCCTTCGGCGCGATCAGCGCGATGGGCGGGATCGGCGCGGTCGCCGGTCCGCTGATCGGTGGCTTCATTGCGTCCGCGATCAGCTGGCGGGCCGCGTTCCTGTTCCAGGCACTCATCGTGCTGGCGATCATCGTGCTGAGCCGCCGGTCGGTCCACGATCCGGTGCGGCCCGACCCCTCCCGGCCGTTCGATGTCCGTGGCGCGGTGCTCTCGGCGGCCGGCCTCATCCTGATAGTGCTCGGTATTCTCGCCGCCGACGACGGGCTGTGGCTCATGCTGGGCCTGCTGGTCGCCGGGGCCCTGGTCCTCGCCGGATTCTTCGTGTCCGTACGCGCCCGGGAGCGGGCCGGTCAGGAGCCGCTGCTGTCCACGTCGCTGTTCCGCAACCACATCTCGAATCTGGGACTGATCACGCAGAACGCCCAGTGGCTGATGGTCATGGGCACCTCCTTCGTGGTGTCGGCCTACCTGCAGGTGGTGCGCGGCTACAACGCGATCGAGACCGGGGCGGTGTTCACGGCCACCACGGTCGGCCTGTTGCTCTCGTCGCTGGGGGCCGAGCGGTTCGCCCGCCGCCGGGCCCAGCGCACGCTGATCGTCGCCGGCTTCGCCGTCACGGTCGTGGGACTGGCGTTGCTGGTGCTTCTGGTCCGGTTCTACGCCGGGGTGTGGCCGTTCGTCCCCGGGCTGTTCATCATCGGGCTCGGGCTGGGCGCGATGCTGACCCCGTCGGTCAACATCGTGCAGTCCGCCTTCGGCGAGCAGCAACAGGGCGAGATCTCGGGACTCTCCCGCTGCGTGTCGAACCTGGGCTCGTCCCTGGGCGCGGCGCTGGCCGGCACGATCCTGGCCGCGTCGATCGGTGACCATCCCGGACGGGGGTACGCGCTGGCCCTGACGGCCGTGGCCGTCGTCGGAGTGATCGGGCATCTCACCGCGTTGTTCCTGCCGCGTGGACCGGCTCCGGTCCTGCCGCAGGGTCAGTAGGCCGCGGGCGCGCCGGTCGGCGATGGCCGGCGTGCTGCCTTCCGTGCCCCCGCCCGCAACGGGCGGGGGCATTTGCCGTGCGACTCCGGAATGCCGTCGCGTATAACCGATATCCGGCGACTTTCATCGCGCCGGAATCGCACCATCCGCGCAAGGCCGCTTACGAGGCGGGCTCCGTCCATGGTGCCGGTCCTGTCCGGTGAGCACGGCTTCTGAGCAGGTCAGCCCGGCGCTGGAAGTTTCGGGTATTGGTCGGTTGTTGTGGCGGGAAGGTTTCCGGGAAGTGTCGGCCGCGCCGCGCCAACCTGGTCCGAGATTGGTCTTGACCGGCTGGATATGACCTCGTAACGTGCCGAATTAGTTTCCGATTTATATCGATCAATGTATGAAAGTTTCGCGGCTGGGGGACCCGGCCGCCGGTCCACCGTGCGCCGGGAACGGCGTCGAAGGGGGAGTTGACCGTGAGAGATTCAGTGCGGTTCAGCCGCAGATCGGTACTCGGACTGGCCGCCGCGGCCTCGGCCGGCGCGGTCCTGGCCGGGTGCAGCGGCGACGAGGGCGGGTCGGGCTCAGGCAAGAAGATCCGGTGGTGGCACATCGCCAACGCCGATCCGATGCTGTCGGAGTGGGCCAAGATGGCCCGCCAGTTCGAGGCCTCGCACCCCGGCGTCAAGTTCGAGATCACGCCGCTGGAGAACGAGGCCTTCAAGACCAAGCTCACCACCGTCGTGCAGGCCGGCGACCCGCCGGACATCTTCCACACCTGGGGTGGCGGCGTGCTGGCCCAGCAGGCCGACGCGGGCATGGTCAAGGACCTCTCCGCGGAGGTCGGCCAGTGGAAGGACACGCTCATCCCGACCGCGCTCGACGCGTACACGATCGAGGGCAAGACGTACGCGTCCCCGGTCGACACCGGCATGGTCGGTTTCTGGTACAACAAGGAGCTCTTCGATCGGGCCGGAGTGAGCGAGGCCCCGGCCACCTGGGCGGAGTACCTGGAGGCGGTCCGCAAGCTCAAGGCCGCGTCCATCACGCCGATCGCGCTGGCCGGCAAGGAGAAGTGGCCCGGCCACTACTACTGGGCCTACCTGGCCCTGCGGATCGGCGGCCTGGACGCGCTGCGGCAGGCGGCCGTGGACAAGGACTTCGCCAAGCCCGACTTCGTCGCGGCGGGCACCCGCCTGGCCGAACTCGTCGCGCTGCAACCGTTCCAGACCGGCTATCTGGCCGCGGGCTATTCCACAGCGGACGGACAGGCCGCGACGGTGGGCAACGGCAAGGCGGCCATGGAGCTCATGGGCCAGTGGGCGCCGGTCGTCCAGCGCGACAACTCGGCCGGCAAGAAGGGTCTCGGCGAGCGGCTCGGATTCTTCGAGTTCCCGGCGGTCGACGGCGGCAAGGGCAAGATCACCGACGCGTTCGGCGGCGGTGGCGGTTTCGCCGTCGGCAAGGACGCACCGCCGGAAGCGGTGGAGTTCCTGAAGTTCATCGCCCAGCCCGAGAACGCCCGCATCGAGGCCAAGACGGCCGGCGTGCTGCCGGTCGTGAAGGCGGCCTCGGACGCTGTCACCGATCCCAACCTCAAGCTGGTGGCCGACACGATGAACCGGGCGACCGGCTTCCAGCTCTATCTGGACCAGGCCTACGCCCCGGCCGTGGGCCAGCAGGTCAACGACAGCGTGGCCGAGCTGCTGGCCGGCAAGTCGTCGCCGGAACAGCTGGTCAAGGCCGTCACCACTGCGGCGAAACAGGGCTGAGCGGCGGTGCTCACCGACGAACGCCGGCCCGCGCCGGCTCCGCCG
>NZ_JBEZGQ010000823.1:0-3763 GCF_040650095.1 Actinoplanes sp. NPDC048791
GATGGTGAGCCGGCCCGCGGCGACGACCGGCAACGCCGGGCTCGTCGCTGTCGCGCCGCCGCCGGCCTGGGCCGGATTCCGGCCGCTGCGGGTGACGGCGGTCGAGCCGGAGAGCAGCACGATCGCTTCGGTACGGCTGGCGGACCCGGACGGGCAGCCGGTCCCGGCCCCGCTGCCCGGGCAGTTCCTGACCGTACGGCTGCAACCGGACGCCGAGCAGCCGCCGCTGATCCGCAGCTATTCACTGTCCGGGCCTCCTGACGGCGGCGACTATCGGATCAGCGTCAAGCAGGAGCCGCACGGCGTGGCCAGTGGCTACCTGCATGCGCGCGTCCACCCCGGTGATCTGATCGATGTGGCCGCGCCGCGGGGGACGTTCGTGCTGCGGCCGGCGTCGACGCCGGTGCTGCTGATCAGCGGGGGTGTGGGGGCGACACCGATGCTGGCCATGCTGTACGCGCTCGCGGCGCAGCGGTCCGAGCGGGAGGTCTGGTGGCTGCAGGCTGCTCGCGACGGTGAGGATCGGCCGTTCGCGACGGAGACGGCCGAGTTGCTGGCGGGTCTTCCCCACGCTCGCTCGCAGATCTTCTACAGCCGGCCCCGCGCCCAGGACCACGGCTACGACCGCGCCGGCCGGTTGTCGCTCACCGCCCTTCGTGCGCTGCGCGTGCCGCTGGACGCCGACGCCTACCTGTGTGGTCCGGCCGGGTTCCTCACCGATGTGACCGCGGCGCTGGTGGAGGTCGGTGTGCCGGCCGACCGGATCAGCACCGAGATCTTCGGAGCGGGGCCGGGGATCACACCCGGGATCAGCGCGGTGGTGACCCGGGCGCCGCACCCTCCGGCGGGCGAGCCAGGTGACGGACCGGCGGTGTCCTTCGCGCGCAGCGGGCTGACCGTGCCCTGGGCCGATGGGCGGGACAGTTTGTTGGAGCTCGCTGAGGCCTGCGATGTGCCGGTGCGCTGGTCTTGCCGGTCCGGGGTCTGCCACACCTGTGAGACGGGGCTGCTGTCGGGGGAGGTCGCCTACACCACCGAACCGGTCGATCCGCCGGCCGACGGGGATGTGCTGATCTGCTCCTCACGTCCGCGCGGGGCGGTCGTGCTTGACCTCTAGGTGTGCCGTTCAGGCCGGTTGGTCGGGCAGCGAGGCCAGCGGAATCCGTGCGCGGCTCTGTATCGAAGCCCTCCGGCGCGCCGATGAGGAAGTCGGCCTTCGGACCTCGAACGCCGCCTTCGCGGCGGGGGCACGGACGCCAGGTCCAGCTCTGCCGCGAACCGCTGCTCATGACGGGTGATCTGGGCGAAGCGCTCAGGGTCTTGCGTCAACGCCCCGATGGGGTTCAGTGCCGCGGCTGCCACTCCAGAACTGGGAAGCGCTGACGCGCTGGGCGCTCGCGCAACGAAGGCAGCTCCGCCCGGAGGTGCTTGAGCAGCTCCCCGGACTGCGTCATACCGCCCAGCTCCCGTCACCTCAGGGCAACGTCCCGCCGCAGGCCGAGGCCGCCCCAGGCCGAGAAGCCGCCGCAGGCCAACGCCCCCCACGGTCGAAGCCGCCCCAGGCCGAATTTGGGGCAGGGCGAAGCCGCCCCAGGCCGAAGTTGCCGCAGGGGAAACGCAGCCGCGGGTCGAACGACTAGGCCTGCGCAAGGCCGTCGAGACGACCGAGTAGATGGCTGAGACCGCCGAACCCGATCAGCGGTCGCCCCGGTCGGGGCAAGCCTCGCGCACTGCCGGGCAGCGGCCGCTCAGAGGCGGATTCCGAGCAGGGCGTCCACAGTCCGGGCCATCAGCGCCGGCGCCTGCGTGTCGTCCCCGACGCCGGACACCGCTGCCTCGGACCAGGCGTCGACCAGGGCCAGGGCCGCCGGCGTGTCGAGGTCGTTGTGCAGGGCTTCGCGGACCGCGGCCAGCAGACCCTCGCCCGACGGGCCGGCCTGGGCCGCTGCGGCCTCGCGCCAGCGGGCCAGGCGCTGCTGACCCGCTTTGAGGACGTCGTCGGTCCACTGGCGGTCGGTGCGGTAGTGGTCGGCGAGCAGGCCCACCCGGACGGCCATCGGGTCCACGCCGTCGGCGCGCAGGCGGGAGACGAAGACCAGGTTGCCCTTGGACTTCGACATCTTCTCGCCGTTCAGGCCGATCATGCCGGCGTGCACGTAGTGCCGGGCGAACGGTGCCGTGCCAGTGAGGCGTTCGGCGTGCGCGGCCGAGCACTCGTGGTGCGGGTAGAGCAGGTCGTTGCCGCCGCCCTGGACGTCGATCGTCTCGCCGAGCAGGCCGAGGGCGATGGTGGCGCACTCGATGTGCCAGCCGGGGCGGCCGGGGCCGAGGTCGCCGCCGTCCCAGGCCGGCTCGCCGTCGCGGGCGCCGCGCCACAGCAGCGGGTCGAGCGGGTCGCGCTTGCCCGGGCGTTCCGGGTCGCCGCCGCGCTCCGCGGAGAGCACCAGCATCTCGTCGCGGGACAGGTTGGACTCGTAGCCGAAGTGCGGCGCCGCCTCGATCGTGAAGTAGACGTCGCCGGTGCCATCGTCCAGGCGGTAGGCCGCGCCGGAGTCGAGCAGCTCGCGCACGTGCGCCGCGATCGCCGGGATGGACTCGACCGCGCCGACGTAGTGCGCCGGCGGGATCATCCGCAGTGCTTCCATGTCCTCGCGGAACAGGGCCGTCTCGCGCATGGCCAGGACCACCCAGTCCTCACCGTCGCGGGCGGCCCGCTCCAGCAGTGGGTCGTCGATGTCGGTGACGTTCTGCACGTAACGCACGTCGAGGCCGGCGTCGCGCCAGGCCCGCTGGACCAGGTCGAAGGTGATCATCGTGGCCGCGTGACCGAGGTGGGTCGCGTCGTAGGGCGTGATGCCGCAGACGTACATCGTCGCGGCGTCGCCGGGGGTGGTGGGCTGCACCGACCGGCGGGCCGAGTCGTACAGCGCCGGCGGCGTCGCGGTCCCCGGCAGCTTCGGCACCTCGTGCCCGGTCCATGCGTCCATGGTCAGGAGCCTATCCAGCGCCACCGACAGAAATCCGCCCGGCGTGAGTAAAGCCTCAGACCGGCGGCCAGGGCACGGCCGGCCAGTCCTGCGGCGGCCGCGGGAAGCGGGCCGCGCGCAACAACCGGCGTACGCGCAGCCGGGCGTGCTGGACCTCGGTCAGGGTCAGGTGCTCCTCGAGGGCCGCGCCCAGTGCGCCGTTGAGCTGCTCGCCCAGCTTGGTCAGGACCTCGACGGAGTCGGCCGGGATCGGCTTGCCCGTCCAGCCCCACAGCACGGTGCGGAGTTTGTTCTCCACGTGGAAGCAGACGCCGTGGTCGACGCCGTGGATGCGGCCGTCCGGGGCGTACAGCACGTGGCCGCCCTTGCGGTCGGCGTTGTTGATCACCGCGTCCAGCACGGCCAGGCGGGACAGTCGCGGGTCGTCGGCGTGGGCCAGCGCGTACGCGTCGCCGTCCTCGTCGCGGGCCGAGGCGACCGCGAACCAGCCCGGGGGCACGTCGTACGCCGGGACGAAGCCGATCAGCGACTCGGCGTCCTCCGGCTCGTCGATCCAGAGCTGGCAGGCGCCGGGGCCGAGCGGTCCGTCACGCAGGATCGTCGGCGGCACCAGCCCCCAGCCGGTGGCCTGCGAGACCAGGAACGCCGACACCTCGCGCCCGGCGAGCGTGCCGTCCGGGAAGTCCCAGAGCGGGCGCTCGCCCTGCACCGGCTTGTAGACGCAGCGGCGGGTCAGCCCGTCGAGGGTGATCTCGGCGCGCAGGGTCGTGTTGGAG
>NZ_JBEZGQ010000824.1:0-3760 GCF_040650095.1 Actinoplanes sp. NPDC048791
CTCTGGCCTCGGTCGGCCAGGGCGACCAGCGCATCGACCTGCAATGGAAGGGCGGCCTGCCGGAGCCGGAGCTGTCCGGCACCACCGCCACCTACCCGGAGGCGGTGCCGGGCGCCGACGTGGTCGTCGAGGCCACCCGCACCGGCTTCGAGCAGTACACCGTGATCAAGCAGCGGCCTGCCGCGACCGACTGGTCGTACACGCTGCCGCTGCGTACCTCCGGCCTGAAGGTTTCAGCACAGGCCGACGGCAGCCTCGTCTTCACCGACGCGAAACAGCGCCGCCGCGCGGTCATGCCGGCGCCGGTGATGTGGGACGCGACCGTCGACCCGGTCTCCGGCGAGCACACCCGGCGCGCGCGGGTCGGCCTGAAGGTGGTGCCCGGCAAGGGTTCCGTCGACCTGGTGCTCACTCCGGACCCGGCGTTCCTGGCCGATCCGGCGACCCGGTACCCGGTCACCGTCGACCCCACCACGGCCGCCCTCGGCAACGTCTTCGACACCTACGTGCAGCAGGGCGAGACCGTCGACCGGTCGGGCGCCACCGAGCTGGACTGGGGCAACCCGGGCACCACGAACTCGGACGGCAGCACCCGCTACGCCCGGTCCTTCCTGACCTGGAACACCGCGCCGATCGCCGATTCGCTGGTGCTGGACGCCGACGTCAGCCTGTGGAACTTCCACTCCGGCAACGTCGGGTGCGGCGCCACGACCTGGCAGATCTATGACACGACGGCGCCGTCCACCGCGTCCCGCTGGGCCAACCAGCCCACCTGGACCGAGCTCTTCGCCTCCCCGACCCAGACCAAGGGCCGTACCGAGTGCGGCGGCGACGGCTGGATCACCTCCGACGTCACCACGCTCGTGTCCACCTGGGCGTCGGCGAAGAACACCCGCTCGCACATGGGCCTGCGGTCGCCGTCCGCCGCGACCGCCGAGTGGAAGCAGGTGAACTCCGGCAACGCGGCCACCAACGTGCCCAAGCTGACCGTCACCTACAACTACCGGCCGCGCACCGGCACCAAGCCGGAGGCCGGGCCGCCCTACTTCTCCTACGGCGGCGCGTACGTCGTCAACACCCTCACACCGACCCTGCGGGACACCATCGTCGACTCCAACGGCGACAAGGTCCAGGTCACCTTCCAGGTCTACGACTCGGCCACCAACACCCAGGTCGGCGCCAACTACACCTCGAAGTTCGTACCCAGCGGGCAGGTGGCGTCGGTGGTCGTACCGGCAGGCGTGCTCACCAACGGCAAGACCTACAAGTTCCGGACCACGCCGTACGACGGGACGCACTACAGCACCGTGTGGTCGGCCTTCAAGACCTTCACCGTCGACGCGACCGCACCCTCCGCACCCCGCGGCGTGGTCTCCACCGACTACCCGGCCGGCGAGTGGGTCAAGGGCGCCGGCCAGCCCGGCACGATCACGGTCACCCCGCCGGCCACCGATCACAACTGGCTGGAGTGGACGCTGGACGGTTCCGCCTGGACCAAGGTGGGCACCGGGGGCGCCGCCACGGCCGTCCCGATCACCGTGACCCCCGCCCGTGACGGTGAGCAGAAGTTCCAGGTCCGCTCGGTGGACCGGGCCGACAGCAAGTCGGAGCCCGTGAGCTACACCCTCAACGTCGGCCCCGGCGGATTCGTCACGCCGGACGACGGCGACCGCACCGCGCGCCGGGTTCCCCTGCTGGCGCAGGCCGACGCGGCCAAGTACACCAGCGCCACCTTCTCCTGGCGGCGGTCCGCGGCCGACGCGTGGACGGTCATCCCGGCCGGGCACATTCTGTCCGGCGACGCCCCGATCGCGGCGCAGCCGGTGCCGCTGGCCGAGGGCCGCACCGCGAGCCTGGTGTGGAACGCCACCGACACCGTCGACCCGGACGGAAGCGTGCAGATCAAGGCGGACTTCACCGGTCCGGGCGGCGCCGCCGGCAGCAGCAACCCGATCACCGTGGTGGTCGACCGCAACGCCGACGGGGCGGCCGACGAGAAGCTCGGTCCCGGCTCGGTCAACCTGCTGACCGGCGACTACACGATCACCCAGACGGATGTCTCGGCCTACGCGCTCTCGGCGACCCGGACCGCGTCCTCGCGGGTGCCCGGCAAGGGCGCCGCCCAGGAGGGCCAGGCTCCGATCTTCGGCAAGGAGTGGGTCGCGGGGACGATCGCCATGCTCCCCGAGTTCGACGGCACCAACATCCGGCGGATCTCGGACACCGCGGTCACCCTCATCTCGGCCGAGGGCGAGGAAACCGGCTTCACCGCCAACGCGGCCCGCACCGGCTGGGTGCCCGAGCCCGGCGCTGAGGAGCTCACCCTCACCGGCAGCGTCACCGGCACGCTCACCCTCACCGACACCGACGGTGTGATCAGCACCTTCGCCCGGCCGAGCGGCACGGCGACGACGTGGCAGCTGCAGAAGACCGAGCTGGACGGGCTGACCAACACCGCCACGACAGTCGTCTCCGAGGCCGTCACAGTCGGCGGCAAGCAGGTTGCGCGGCCCACCCGCGTGGTCGGGCCGACCTCCGCGGTCGCTGCCTCGGCCTGCGGTGCCACTCCCTCGACCAAGGGCTGCCGGGTCCTCGAGTACGGCTACGCGACCACCACCACGGCCACCGGCAGCACCCTCGGAGACGTCGCCGGCCAGGTGAAGGAATTGCGGATCTGGTCCACCGAACCGGGCGCCGCCGCGGCTACCGCCCGGGTCGTGCAGAGCTACACCTACGACGCCGACGGACGCCTCCGCGAGGCCTGGAACCCGCAGATCAGCCCGGCGGTCAAGACCCGGTACACCTACGACGCCGCCGGTCACGTCACCCAGTTCACCCAGGGCGCCGACCTGCCCTGGGACCTTGCCTACGACCAGGGCGGCAAGCTGCTGTCGGTGACCCGGGCGACCCTGGCCCCCGGCAGCGCCTCCGCGGTGGACGGTCAGGCGGTGACCAGCCTCGTCTACGACGTGCCGGTCAGCGGGGCCAGGGCGCCGTACCCGATGGGCGCGTCCGACGTCGCGGCCTGGGGGCAGAAGACCGGCCCGACCGACGCGACCGCGGTCTTCCTGGCCGACGCGGTCCCCGCGTCGCACAGCGGCGGCTCTCTCGCCGCCGGTGACTACGCCCGGGCCAGCGTCCACTACCTGGACGCCTCCGGCCGGGAGGCCAACCGGGCCGTGCCCGGCGGACACCTCACCGCCACCGAGCACGACCGGTCCGGCAACACGGTCCGTGAACTCAGCGCCGCCAACCGGCAGCTCGCCCTCGGCCGTACCGCCGAGGACCGGGACGAGCTCGCCGAGCTGGGCATCGGCGGCCTGTCCACGGCCGAACGGGCCGAGCTGCTCTCCACCAGCTCGCTCTACAACGAGACCGGCACCCGGCTGCAGAGCGAACTGGGCCCGCTGCGCCGGGTCGAGCTGGCGGCCGATCTGAAGAACGGCGCCAGCACAGTGCTGGCGGCCGGCTCGCCGGTCGCGGCCCGGGCCCGCACCGACAACGAGTTCGACGCCGGCCGGCCGACCGACGGCACGGCCAAGGTGCGCGACCAGGTCACCAGGGTGACGGTGGGCGCGCAGGTGCTGCAGTACCCGGCGCTGCTCGGCGACGCCCGGGTCACTCGTACGGACCTCGACTGGGCCAAGGGCCAGCCGATCCGCACGGCGGCGCCACCGACGGCCTGACCGTTGACGGTGGCAGGCGACTCGAGCCGGCCGTGGAAGTCGTTGATGCTGAGCAGCTGCAGGTCGACCGGCGC
>NZ_JBEZGQ010000825.1:0-3756 GCF_040650095.1 Actinoplanes sp. NPDC048791
CCGCCGAGACCGCCCTGACGGCCCTGCACGGCGCCGGCCGGCTCGCCGCGGTGGCACCGGGCTTCGGTGAGCCCTTCGCGATGGTCACGGCGGCCCGGACCATCCGCGGCGCGCCCGGCGGCAGATTCTCCAGCGCGAGCCCCAGCACGATCGCGGCCAGGTTGTGCAGCTGGGCGTAGGCCTGGCGGGTCTCGCCGGCGAGGATCTCCGGGAGCAGGCCGAGCCGTTGCTTCTCGGTGGCCAGCGGGAGCCGGGCCAGCCAGGCCCGGGCGAAGTCGCCCAGGGCCGCCTTCGCGGTGCGGGCGGTCGGTGGGTACTGCGGCTCCGGTGCCTGCTCGGCGATCTCGGCCAGGACCGCGAAATAAAGCGCCTGCTTACTGGCGGGGAACCGGCCCAGCCCGGCCCGCTCGGCGATCAGGTCGAGGTCGGCGTCGTGGTAGCCCCGCTCGGTGAACTCGGCCCGGGCGGCGGCCAGCATCCTGGCCCGGTCGTGCTCCGGTGACGTCATGCCCGGTGCCAGCCCAGGGCCGGCCCGAGGGCGCCCGCGATGTCGGTGAGGATCTGCACGTAGTCATCGTGACCGAAGGTGAACGGCAGGGCGAACGCCACCTCGTCGATCTCGCGGAACGCCGGGTGCGCGTAGAGCCGTTCGGCGATCTCGGCCGCGGGGCCGAACAGGTCCGGGGCGAACATCATCCGGCCCGGTCCCTGCGGCGTGGCGGTGCGCGGGGTGCGCTTGCGGGCGTACTCCTCGTATCTGGCCCGCTGGTCGGCGGTCGCGCTGTCGGTCGGGATGACCACCAGGCCCTGCGAGACGCGGGCGCGGTCGCCGTCGGGGTGGTGGGCGCGGAACTCGCGGATGTGCGACAGCTGGATCTCGGCGAAGTCCGTCGACTCCTCCGCCTTGACCACGCTGCTGGTCAGGAAGTTCATGCCGTTCTCGCCGGCCCAGCGGGCGGAGCGCAAGCTGGCCCCGCCGTACCAGAGGCGCCGGCCCAGGCCCGTGGCGTGCGGCTGGACCCGGTCGGAGAACACCTCGAAACCCTCGACGCCGCTGAAGTCGGTGGCCGGTTCGCCCCGGATGAAGCCGAGCAGCCGCCGTACGCGCTCGTAGCTGAAGTCCTCGGTGTCCGCGGTGTCCGGGTAGAGCGCGCCCTTGACCTGCTCGTAGTGCATCGGCGGCCCGACGCTCAGGCCCGGGTTGAGCCGGCCGCCGGACAGGATGTCGACCGTGGCCAGGTCCTCGGCCAGCCGCAGCGGGTTCTCCCAGCCCAGCGGGATGACCGCGGTGCCGAGCTCGATCCGGGTGGTGCGCTGGGTGGCGGCGGCCAGCACCGCGACGGGGGAGGAGATGCCGTACTGCAGGTGCCGGTGGCGGACCCAGGCGCTGTCGAAGCCCAGCCGCTCGCCCAGCTCGATGATCTCCAGGGTCGACTCGTGGCCGGCGCGCGGATCGTCGCCGTCGAACAGGCCGATGGTCAGGAAGCCCAGCTTGCGCAGCGGGGTCGACGGAACGGGCACGGCGCTTCTCCTCGGCAGGCGACTCACCCGATCTTGCTGCGTACGGCCGCGTTCGCCAAGCGGCCATTGACTTTACATCGATGACAATGTTTATTGTTCAGCGTCTTACCTATTAAGGTCGTCCCCACCGGCGCCTCCGTTCCGCAAGGAAGGTCCCCCGCATGAAGCGCCGTTCCACGCTCCTCGCCGTCCTGACCTCCGCCGCCGTGGCGGGCACGTTCGGTGTCCTCGGTATCACCAGCGCCGACGCCGCCGCGCTCAACCCGGCGGTCGCCCCCGGCGGCAACTTCAACCTCGGTGTCTGGAGCCTGCAGCTGCCCTCCGGTTCGCCGGGCTCGCCCACCACCATCCCCCCGTCCCAGCTCAAGGGGGCCAACGGCTACACCAACCCGGCGTACTTCTTCACCGACAAGACCGACGGGTCGATGACGTTCTGGGCCCCGGAGAAGGGCGTGACCACGCCCAACTCCAAGTACGCCCGCTCCGAGCTGCGCGAGATGAACGCCAACGGCAGCGCGGCCGACTGGCGGCTGGCCGGCTCGCACAAGCTCACCGCCAACCTGCGCATCCCGCACGTGACCAAGAACGTGTGCGTCGGCCAGATCCACCTCGGCTCGGGCGGCCCGTCGACCAAGCCCCTGGTCGAGCTCTACTACCGGCCCAACGGCGACATCTACTTCGGTACGGAGATCTCGCCGGCCGGCGGCCAGGACGTCCGCAAGGTCGGCAACGTCCCGCTCGGCACCCGGTGGAACTACACCATCGCGGTGTCCGGCGGTAACAAGGTGAACCTGACCATCAACGGCACCACCACGAGCTACGCCATCCCGTCGTCGTTCAACCCGTACGGGATGTATTTCAAGGCCGGCTCGTACAACCAGTCCTCGTCCGAGAGCACCTCGAACGGGGCCAAGGTGAAGTTCTACACGCTGACTGTGACGCACGGCTGATTGTGCCCGGGGCAGCTCGGGGCATAGTGATCGGTTGTGACGGACACACCAGCGCCGAGCTGCCCCACCTACACCCGGCTGTACGAGGCCGGGGAGGTGGTGGCCGAGGGTTTCGACCCGCACGAGATCGCCGACCAGCTGCAGGCGCACCCCAAAGCGGTGCTGTGGCTGGACCTGTTCGACCCGGACGAGAACGACCTGAAGGCCGTCGCCGCCGAGTTCCGGCTGCACCCGCTGGCCGTCGAGGACGCCGTGCACGACCACCAGCGGCCCAAGGTCGACCGCTATCCGGGTCACCTGTTCATGAACGTCTACGCCGTGCACGTCGACACCGCGGCTCCCGGTCCGGCGATGCACAAGACCGAGATCAGTTCCTTCATCACCGAGCGGGCGCTGATCACCGTCCGCAAGTCGCAGAGCGACCTCACGCCGCTGATCCGCCGCTGGGACGCCGACGCGGGGCTGGCGCCGGAGGGCGGTGTCGGCTTCCTCGTCTACGGCCTGCTCGACGTCATCGTGGACGGCCACTTCGCGGCCGCCCGCCTCCTCGACGAGGCGATGGACAAGACCGAGGACGACATGCTGGAGGAGGGCGGCGCACCGCGCAGCGTGCGGATGTACGGCTTCGCGCTGCGCAAGACGCTGGCGGCGTTGCGCCGGCCGGTCGCGCCGATGGCCGGGCTCATCGCCCACGTCATGCGGGCCGACACCGAGATGGTCGTCGAGCACCTGGAGCCGTACTACCGCGACGTCGACGACCACGCGCGGCGGGCCATCGAGACCATCGACAGCGCCCGGGACCGGATCAACGGACTGCTCGAGGCGGACCTCAACGAGCAGAGCAACGCGCTCAACGACGTGACCCGCAAACTCGCCGCCTGGGCCGCGATCATCGCCGTGCCGACGGCCCTGACCGGCTTCTTCGGACAGAACGTGCCGTACTGGGGTTACGAGAAGTTCTGGGGCTTCCTGCTGAGCCTGGGAATGATCGTCGGGTCCGCGGCGGGACTGTATCTGTATCTGAAGCGGCGCGGGTGGTTGTGACATCGCGTACCCTGCCCGTGGATCTTCAACGGGGGAGGGCTCGATGGTCGCGCTGGTGCTCGGGGCCGTCCGCGCCCGTACCGCGCAGGTCCTGACCGTCCTGATCCTCACCGCCCTGATCGCCGCCGTGGCGGCCGCCGGCCCCTGGTACGCGATTGCCGCCTCCTCCCGCGCCGCCGACGGTGACGTCGCCGCGGCTCCGGCGGGCCAGCGCATGCTCTCCGTGCGGCAGAACGCCGAG
>NZ_JBEZGQ010000826.1:0-3756 GCF_040650095.1 Actinoplanes sp. NPDC048791
GTCATGGCTCGCCCGCGCGTCCCACCGGCGGGTCGGGATCAGCACGTGGTCGCGGCGATGGCTCTTGTCCTGACTGGTGATCTTCAGGACCACGATGCCGTCGCCGCGGCGGCGCAGCACCAGACACGGGCGCAGCTTCGAGCCCTGCCCGCGGGCATAGGGCACGTCGGCCCACCAGATGTCGCCGCTGCTCGGCCGCCCGGCCCGCCACCGCCGGCGCAGCCACCAGCCGGCCGCGACCAGCACCGCAGCTCCACCCGCCCACAGCCACCAGTCCGCCACCGGCAGAACGTACCCGGGCGCCGCCGGCCGCGCATGTCGATGGTTTTGTCGGACCGGGCGACTAACGTGCCGGTAGAGAAGAACGAACCACGGAGGTCTCCCGGTGCCGGAAAAGCAGCCTGTCGATACGCCCGCCGACGGTGCCGAGGCGGCTGCGGTCGCCGAGCAGGTCGCGGAGGGCCGGCCGACCGCCGAGCAGGTCGCCGCCGCCGGTGCCGAGCCCACCCCGGAGGCCAGCGCCCGGCACGCCGAGCTGAGCGACGAGGTCCGCGGCCATCAGTACCGCTACTACGTCCTCGACTCCCCGACGGTCTCCGACGCCGAGTTCGACAAGCTCCTGCACGAGCTGGAGGCTCTGGAGGAGCAGTTCCCGGCCCTGCGCACCCCTGATTCCCCGACGCAGAATGTCGGCGGCACCTTCTCCACCCTGTTCACCCCGGTCGAGCACGCCGAGCGCATGTTGTCCCTCGACAACGTCTTCGACGACGCCGAGCTGGGCGCCTGGGCCGAGCGCACCGAGCGGGACGCGGGCGGCCCGGTGCAGTTCATCTGCGAGCTCAAGGTCGACGGCCTCGCCATCAACCTGACCTATGAAAAGGGCCGTCTGGTGCGGGGCGCCACCCGCGGCGACGGGCGCACCGGTGAGGACGTGACCTCCAACGTCCGCACCATCCGCGAGATCCCCGACCGGCTGGCCGACGACAACCCGCCCGAGCTGCTCGAGGTGCGCGGCGAGATCTACTTCCCGGCGTCCGCGTTCGCCGACCTCAACGCCTCGCTGGTCGAGCAGGGCAAGGCCCCGTTCGCCAACCCGCGCAACGCGGCCGCCGGCAGCCTGCGGCAGAAGGACCCGCGGATCACCGCGTCCCGCGGCCTGCGGATGGTCGTACACGGCATCGGCGCCCGGAAAGGCTTCCGGCCGGATTCGCAGTCCCACGCGTACGAGGCCCTGCGCTCCTGGGGGCTGCCCACCAGTGACCGCTGGCGGCTGGTCGACGGGATGGCCGAGGTCCGCGACTACATCGCGTACTACGGCCAGCACCGGCACGACGTCGAGCACGAGATCGACGGCGTGGTGGTCAAGGTGGACTCGGTCGCCATCCAGGGCCGGCTCGGCTCGACCAGCCGGGCGCCCCGCTGGGCGATCGCCTTCAAGTACCCGCCCGAGGAGGTCACCACCAAGCTCCTCGACATCGCGGTCAACGTGGGGCGCACCGGGCGGGTCACGCCGTACGCGGTGCTGGAGCCCGTGCTGGTGGCCGGTTCAACCGTGGCCCAGGCGACGCTGCACAACGCCCGCGAGGTCGAGCGCAAGGGCGTCTGGATCGGCGACACCGTGGTGCTGCGCAAGGCCGGCGACGTGATCCCGGAGATCCTCGGTCCGGTCATCGACCTGCGGCCCGACGACGCGCACCAGTTCGTGATGCCGACCCGGTGCCCCGAGTGCGACACCCCGCTCGCTCCGGCCAAGGAGAGCGACGTCGACATCCGCTGCCCCAACCAGCACTACTGCCCGGGGCAGCTGCGCGAACGACTCTTCTACCTGGCCAGCCGCAACGCCCTGGACATCGAGGTCCTCGGCTACAAGGCCGCCCGCGCGCTCTACGAGTCCTCGGTGCTGACCGACGAGAGCGACCTGTTCAGCCTGACCGCCGATGACCTGCTGCGCTCACCGTTCTTCGTCAACATGGACGGCACCCTGGGCACCAACGCGGTCAAGCTGCTGGAAAAGCTCGAGGAGGCCAAGAGCCGGCCACTGTGGCGGGTCCTCGTGGCGTTGTCGATCCGGCACGTCGGCCCGACCGCCTCCCGGGCGCTGGCGCTGGAGTTCGGTTCGATGGCGGCCATCGAGGCCGCGGTCGAGGAAGGCCGGATCGAGGAGCTGTCAGCGGTCGACGGCGTCGGGCCCACGATTGCGGAAAGCCTGCGGGAGTGGTTCGCCGTCGACTGGCACCGCGACATCGTCCGCAAGTGGCGCGAGGCCGGCGTCAAGATGGCCGAGGAACGCACCGACACCGGGCCGCGGCCCCTGGCCGGCATGACCCTGGTGGTGACCGGCACCCTGTCGACCCACACCCGCGACGAGGCCTCCGAGGCGGTGCTGGCGCGGGGCGGCAAGGTCAGCGGCTCGGTGTCCAAGAAGACGGCGTTCGTGGTGGTAGGGGACAACCCCGGCAGCAAGTACGACAAGGCGTTGTCGCTGAAGGTGCCGGTGCTCAACGAGGACGGGTTCGCGGTGCTGCTGGCCGACGGGCCGGAGGCGGCTCGGGCGGTGGCCGAGATCGCCGAGGACGCGCCCAAGGAAGCGGCGGACGGCGAGCCGAAGAAGGCCGCGGCGGCCCGGAAGCCGAGGAAGAAGGCGGCTGAGCCGGCCGAATAGGACACGCCGAGCAGGCGGCCGCGATGCTGGGCGTGCCGCCGGTGAAGATCCACCAACGGGTGAATCTCGGGAGGTTCCACGTTCAGGTCGATACGGCAATTTGGTAACGGCGAGTCTGTTTCGCGTAGTTTTGTCCATGCGGATCTATGGTGAGGAAGATCGTTCGGTCGACGCCACCGTGGAGGTCGCATGGGTGCCGCAGAACAGCGCAGCTCCATGCCGGGTGAAGAGCAGCCGGCCGGCGAGCCGATCACCGACGTGCGCGCGGATGGCGGTTCGCTGGATCATGCATTGCCCGGCGGGGGAGCTGCCGGTCGGCGGTCTGACGGCCGCGAGACCCGCAGCCGGGAGCCGCGTGACCGGGAGCCGCGTGACCGGGAGTCGCGCGGGCCGGAGTCAGGCGGCCTAGGGGCACGGGGTGGATGGCTGCGGGGCTGGAGGTCGCGCGGCTGGAGGCCCGGTGGCCGGCGGGCCGGCGCCGGCAAGTCCGCGGCGACGCCGGAAATGCCGGCATCGGCGCTGCTCGGAGCGCCGTTCGAGTCGTCACCGGCCGGGACCAGCCCGGTCACCGCCCGGCGAGGCGCGGTCACAGCCGTCGGCGGCGCCCTCCTGGTCGACCTCGTCCTCTGGCTCACCTCGCCGCGCACCTTTGAGGAACTGCCCACCGCCTTCTGGGTCATGGCCGCCCTCGCCCTGGCCGTCGACGCGCGGCCTTACGTCGTCGCCAACCGGCGGGCCAGTTCCGTGATCCTGCCGTCCATCTGCTTCACCTTCGGCATCGTGCTCGCCTGGGGTTTTGTGCCCGCGCTGGCCGTACAACTGGCTGCCATGGCCGTCGCCGGCGTACGGATGCGCCAGTCCCCTCGCCGCGCCCTGCACCTGGCCGTGCAGCACGCTGTGGCCCTGGCCGGAGCCGCCGCCGTCGCCGCCCTCGCCGGTCTCCATGTCGGCGCCCAGCCGCATTGGGACGACGCCCTGCTCACCGTCGCCGCCGCGATTGCGTGGATCGGCGCCCGCACCGGCGTCGACGTGCTCTTCGCCCGGTGCGCGAGTGCCGGTCGCCGCCGGCGCCGGGTGCAGCGGTGGGGCGTGGA
>NZ_JBEZGQ010000827.1:0-3755 GCF_040650095.1 Actinoplanes sp. NPDC048791
GGGGCCTCGGCCTTGGGAGCCTCCGCCGTGGGGGCCTCGGCCTTCGGAGCCTCGGCCTTGGGCGCTTCGGCCTGCTGCGGTGCCGGCGCGGACGGTGCCGGGGCCGCGGCGGGGGCGTCGCCCGGGGTGCCGATGATGGCCAGCTCGGCGCCGACGTCGGCGGTCTCGTCCTCGGGGACCTTGATCTCCAGGACCGTGCCGGCGACGGGCGACGGGATCTCCGTGTCGACCTTGTCGGTGGAGACCTCGAGCAGCGGCTCGTCGACCTCGATGGTGTCGCCGACCTGCTTGAGCCAGCGGGTGACCGTGCCCTCGGTGACGCTCTCGCCGAGGGCGGGCATCTTGACGGCCGTGCCCTCGGAGCCACCGGCGGGGGCGGCGGTCTGCGGCGCGGGGGCCTCCTCCTCGACCGGCTTCTCGGTCGAGGGGGTGTCGAGCGCGGCGGGCTCGGGCTCCGGCTCCGGCTCGGCCTCCGCCTCGGGCGCGGCCTGCTGGGCGTCCTCGGCCGGGGCCGGGGCGGACGAGCCCGCGTCCTCACCGTCGCCCGCGATGATCGCGAGCTCGCTGCCGACGTCGGCCGTCTCGTCCTCGCCGACGACGATGCGCGAGAGCACCCCGGCGGCCGGCGACGGGATCTCCGTGTCGACCTTGTCGGTGGAGACCTCGAGCAGCGGCTCGTCGGCCTCGACCCGCTCGCCCTCCTGCTTGAGCCAGCGCGTGACGGTGCCCTCGGTGACGCTCTCACCGAGCCGCGGCATGGTGACCGATACCGGCATCTCTCAGAACTCCTTAACCGCTCTTCTTGGCGTGATCGACGTATCAGCTGTGCGCGTGCAGAGGCTTGCCCGCCAGGGCGAGGAACGCCTCGCCGAGCGCCTCGTTCTGCGTCGGGTGGGCGTGCACCAGCTGAGCGACCTCCTCCGGGAAAGCTTCCCAGTTGTAGATCAGCTGCGCCTCCCCGACGAGCTCGCCCATCCGCGCGCCGACCATGTGCACGCCGACGACCGGGCCGTCGTTGACCCGGACCAGCTTCACGAAGCCCGCGGTCTTGAGGATCTGGCTCTTGCCGTTGCCACCGAGGTTGTAGTTGTAAGACGTGATCTTGTCGGCGCCGTACTGCTCCTTGGCGCGGGCCTCGGTCAGGCCGACGGAGGCGATCTCGGGGTCGGAGTAGGTGACCCGCGGGATGCCGTTCTCGTCGATGACCGCCGGGTTCTTGCCGGCGATCTCCTCCGCGACGAAGATGCCCTGCTGGAAGCCACGGTGCGCGAGCTGGAGGCCGGGCACGATGTCACCGACCGCGTAGATGTTGCCGACGCCGGTGTGCAGCCGCTCGTTGGTGATGACGAAACCCCGGTCGAGCGTGATGCCCTGCTGCTCGTACCCCAGGTCCTTGGTCGTCGGGCCGCGGCCGACCGCGACCAGCAGGATTTCGGCCTCGACGGTCTCGCCGCCGGCCAGGGTCGCCTTCACGCCGTTCTCGGTGTGCTCGACCTTCTCGAACGGCTTGCCGACCTTGAAGTTGATCTTCCGCTTGCGGAACGCCCGCTCGAGCGTCTTGGAGATCTCCTCGTCCTCGGCGGCGACCAGCCGGGGCAGCGCCTCCAGGATGGTCACGTCGGCGCCGAAGGACTTCCAGACGCTGGCGAACTCGACGCCGATGACGCCGCCGCCCAGCACGATCGCGGAACTGGGCACGCGGTCCAGGCGCAGGGCGTGCTCGCTGGTCAGCACCCGCTGGCCGTCGACCTCGAGGCCGGGCAGCGAACGCGAGTAGGAGCCGGTGGCGAGGATGACGTTGCGGCCGGTGTACTTCTTGCCGTCCACCTCGACGGTGTCCTGCGACACGAGCTTGCCGGCGCCCTGGACCACGGTGATGTTCGGCTGCTTGAGCAGGCCCTGCAGGCCCTTGTAGAGCCGGCCGACCACGCCGTCCTTGTACGCGTTCACGCCGGCCATGTCGATGCCGACCAGGTCGGCCTTGATGCCGAACTGCTCGCTCTCACGGGTCTGGTCGGCCAGCTCGGCCGCGTGCAGCAGCGCCTTGGTCGGGATGCAGCCGCGGTGCAGGCAGGTGCCGCCCAGCTCGGCCTTGTCGATCAGTGCCACCGACAGGTTCAGCTCGGCCGCGCGCAGGGCGGCGGCGTAACCGCCGCTGCCGGCACCGAGGATCACGATGTCGAAGGTTCCGCCAGGCTGGCTCACGTCTACTCCCAGATCGCGTTCGTCTCCCCATGGGTCACATGGTGGAAACGGTCACAGCTGTCCTGGCCATCTTGTCACTTCCCGCAACGATCGATGTAGTCAGGTGCCCAAGGACACCGGGTGAGGACGTACCCTGACCGCAGTCGAACGTGAGGAGCGTGGCGTGGCGTGGTTCCGGCGGCGGAAAGAGCCGTCCCGCGGGGTGGGCCGGACAGCCGATCGTGCCGATTTTGAGCACCTCGCGGAGTTCGTCCGGTCCCGGCGGGGTGTGGAGGGTTTCATCGAGCCGCGGACGACGGTGACCGAGACCACGCTGCTGCTGGTCGCGCACGACGGTGAGTGGACCCGGCGGCGCGTCGACTCCCCGGAGGGCGCCCGGCGCTTCGCCCACCAGCTGGCGATGCCGATCTACGACATCCGGCTGATGGGCTACCCGCAACGGATGCGCGACTACAACGAGCGCCAGAAGCGCCGCCCGGCCTCCTGAAGCCGGACGGCGCCCCTTAGCTCAGCCGTTGGCGGCCACGTCGTCGACGAGCGCCAGCAGCGTGCGCACCGGCACGCCGGTGCCGCCCTTGGTCCAGTAACCGTTCGGCTCGCCCGTGTGGTACGACGGCCCGGCGATGTCGATATGCGCCCACTCGACGCCGTCGGCGACGAACTCGCGCAGGAAGACGCCGCCCTGCAGCATGTGCCCGGCCCGGTCCATGCTCGCGTTGACCTGGCTGATGTCGGCGATCTCCGACTCCATGCCCTTGCGCACGTCGTCCGGCAGCGGCATCGGCCAGGCCGGCTCGCCGACGGCGTCCCCGGCCGCCTTGACCCGCTCGCAGGTTTCCGGCGAGCCCATCACGCCGGCGATCCGCTTGCCCAGCGCGACCACCTGACCGCCGGTCAGCGTCGAGGTCTCGAAGACGTAGTCGGTGCCGTCGGCGCAGGCCCGGGCGATCGCGTCGGCGAGCACCATCCGGCCCTCGGCGTCGGTGTTGAGCACCTCGACCCGCTTGCCGCTGAACATGGTGATGACGTCGCCCGGCCGGTACGCCGTACCGGAAGGCATGTTCTCGGCCATGGCCAGGTAGCCGGTGACCGCGACGGCCGGCTTGAGCGCGGCGACGGCCAGCAGGGCCGCGCCGACCGCGGCGGCGCCGGCCATGTCCGACTTCATCTCCCACATGCCGGCGGTCGGCTTGATGCTGATGCCGCCGGTGTCGAAGGTGATGCCCTTGCCGACCAGCGCGACCCGCTTCGGGTCGGTCACGCCCGCGGGCGTGTAGCTGTGCTTGACCAGGCGCGGCGGCGCCTCGGAGCCCTGGCCGACGGCGACGATGCCGCCGTAGCCACCGGCCTTGAGGGCGTCGAAGTCGAGCACCTCCACCTCGAGGCCGGTGCCCTCGGCCGCGGCGACCACGGCGTCGGCGAACTGCGGCGGACGCAGCTCGTTGGGCGCGGTGTTGACCCAGTCGCGGGTCAGCCGGACGACCTTCGAGACCACCTCGGCCCTCCTCACCTCGGCCGCGGCCGCCGCGTCGGCGGCGTCCGGCACTGGG
>NZ_JBEZGQ010000828.1:0-1137 GCF_040650095.1 Actinoplanes sp. NPDC048791
GGGCGGCGCGCGCCTGGCCCGGCGCCCCGAACCCGGTGGCCGCCGACGACCTGCTGCCGGAACGGGCCATGGCCGGGGATTCCGAGGCCCGGCGGGCGCTGCGGCACGACGTGTACGGCGCACTGTCGCGCGCGGGCGGCGGGCTGCTGGAGACGCTGGATGCCTTCTTCGCGGCCGGCGGCGTGCTGGAAAGTGCCGCCCGTGAGCTGTTCGTGCACCCGAACACCGTGCGGTACCGCCTCAAAAGGGTCGCCGAGGTGACCAGTCTGTCGCCGCTGGACGGCCGGGACGCGTTCGCGCTGCGGATGGCTCTGACCATCGGGCGCCTCGACCCTGCGAGCTAAATCACCGGCCTCCGCGGTCCTTCGCGCACCGCCGGAAGAGCCCCGATATCATGCCTAATCTGGGCGAAACATGGGGGTGTTTGTAGGAAAGCTACAACGCCGGTCGTAGGGTTTGGTCCCGTGCAGCAACCCCGGAACGACCTCGCATCCGGAAGAGTCGACTCCGTGCTCGCCGTACTCTCGCCCGGCCAGGGTTCCCAGAAGCCCGGCTTCCTCTCCGGATGGCTCGGCCTGCCCGGGGCCGAGGCCCGGCTGACCTGGTGGTCCGCCCTCTCCGGCGTCGACCTGATCCACCTCGGCACCGAAGCCGGCCTCCGGTCCTGGCGCCCGGACCCCCACTGGCCGCAAGCGCTGGCCCTCTGCCTGGGCCCGGCGCTGGCCCTGGCCCCCATGGCCCTGCTCTTCGGCAACGGCGGCCGCCAGCCCTTCACCGCCGAGTCCATGAAGATCCACGTCGCCCTCGCCGTGCTGGTCACTGTTGTCGTTCCGCCGCGCTGGCTCGCCGTACGGATCGGGGCCGCATTGACCGTCGTGCTGCTGCTCGGGGCGTTCTATCTGCCCAGCCCGATCGGGTCCAACGCGCTGCGGCTGCCCATGCTCTTCACGATCCCCGTGCTCGCCGCCCTCGTCACGTTCGGGCGGGTCCGGCTGGTCCTGCTGCTCGTGGCCGTCTTCTGGTGGCAGCCCTTCGTGGTCACCGGCGACCTGGGCCGCGCGGGGTCGCCCGAGTCACGCCCCGCGTTCCATCAGCCGCTGGTCGACGAGCTGGCCCGGCGGGAACCGGGCCGCGTCG
>NZ_JBEZGQ010000828.1:1147-3754 GCF_040650095.1 Actinoplanes sp. NPDC048791
GGTGGACGTGCTTGCGGTCCTGTATGCGGGCCGGGTCGAGGAGGTCCCGATGCGGGACCACTGGGAGTCCGTGTACGCCGCAGCGCAGGTCCCACTGGCCCGCGGCTGGGAACGCCAGGTCGACACGGACCGCAACGCCCTGTTCTACCGCGACGTCCTGTCCCCGCAGGACTACGTCGCCTGGCTGCGCGCCAACGCCGTCACCTACGTCGTCATCGCCCCCAGCGCGGTGCCCGACCGGTACGCCCGCACCGAGTCCGCCCTGGTCCTCAACGGATTGCCGGAGCTGCGCCCGGTGTGGCAGGACGACACCTGGCGCCTCTACGAGGTCACCGACGCACAGCAGTTGGTGTCGGCGCCGGCCGAGCTCGCCCGCAGTGACCGCGGCGGCGTCACCGTGCGTGTCCCCGCGCGCGCCGACGTGCTGGTCCGCGTGCACTGGTCGCGCTGGCTGAGCGTGCGGCAGCCGGGCGCCTGCCTGGCTCCCGGCCCCGACGGCTGGACCGAGCTGCGCGTCACCACCCCGGGTGAGTTCCGGCTCACCAGCTCGCTGCGGCCCGGACCGGCGTGCTGACCGCGGGCCGATGGGTACGCTGACGCGCATGCCACGGTCACGAGGGGTCCGCACGAGGCCGTTGTCATGATCCAAGGGCTGCTGGCCCGCCCCGCGTTCCTGCGCTGGCTGGGCTTCTTCGGTGCTGTGTGCTGTGCCGTGGACGCGTTCCTCTACGGCGCCGCACCGTTCATCCGCCGCAACGTCAACGTGGTCAGCGTGCTGCGCGAGCCGGCCGGCGCCCTCATTCTGCTGCTGTGGTTCGCCGGCCTGGCCGCGCTCTGCGTCGCCTGGTGGTACGGCCGCCGCCTCCAGCTCACTCCCCGGTGGATCCTGGTGACCGCCGCGCTCTGGTCCGCCCCGCTGCTGGTCGTGCCGCCGCTGGCCAGCCGGGACATGTACGCGAACGCCTGCCAGGGCGCCCTCGTGCACGCCGGCCTCAACCCGTACCTGGTCGGGGTGTCGGCCCAGCCCTGTCCCTGGCTGGACTCCGTCTCGGTGGTCTGGCGCGACACGCCCACGCCGTACGGTCCGGTCTTTCTGGTCCTGGCCGGGCTGGCCGCGGCGTTCGGGTCGCAGCTGGCCGCCCTGATCTCCTTCCGAGTCCTCGCCGTGCTGGGCGTCGTCGCGATCGCGGCCTGCCTGCCCGTGCTGGCGCGGCGGGTCGGCGCGCCTGTGGACCGGGCGCTATGGCTGGTGCTCTGCTGCCCGCTGGTGCCGGTGCATCTGATCGGCGGCGGCCACAACGACGCGCTCACGGTGGCGTTCATGGTCGCCGGGTTCGCGGTGCTGGCGGCGCCGGTCAAGAGCTGGACCACGCTGCTGGTCGGCGGGGCGCTGCTCGGCCTGGCCATCTCCATCAAGATCACGATCGGGGTCGTGCTGCCGTTCGCGGCGCTGTTCGCCGTCGGTGGTCTGCGGGCCGCGGGCTGGGCCGGGCTGATCAAGCGCGGGGGAGCGGTCATGGCGTCCGCGCTCGTCGTGCTGGTGGCCGGCTCGTTCGCCTCCGGGCTGGGTCTGGGCTGGCTGACCGCGCTGTCCGGCGCGGGGGAGTCGGTGAACTGGTCGTCGCCGCCGACCGCCGTCGGTCTCGCGGTCGAGGCGGCCGGTCGCTGGTTCGGCGCCGATCTCGAGGTCGTGCCCGCTGTCCGCGCGGTCGCCCTGGTGCTGCTCGGGGTGTCCCTGCTGGTGATCCTCTGGCGTTCCCGGGACCGCGACCCGCTGGTCGGGGCCGGGCTGGCGCTGCTCGCCGTGATCTTCTTCGCGCCGATCACCCAGCCCTGGTATCTGATCTGGCCGCTGGCGCTGTTCGCGGTCGGCACCGCGCGGGCCCGGTGGCTGGCCGGGACGGTCGTCTTCGCGATGGCCACGATCCTGCCCGAGGGCACCGGCGTGTTCCGGCCGCTGGGCGTGCCGATGTCGTTCGCGATGATCGTCCTGATCGGCTGGGTCGCGTACCGCAGCGTGACCTGGCTTCGCGGGAGGGAACTGGTGACCGCGGCGTGAGGCTGATCCGGTGGGGCGGGCTGGCCGGGAGCGTGCTGGTCGCGGCGGCCGCCTACCTCGGCGGTTCACCGTTCGCGCGGGGCACCACGGTCACGCCGGGCACGATGCTCGCCGGGCGCGAGGGCGTGCTGCTGCCGCTGTGCTGGGTGCTCGGCCTGGCGGCGTTGCTGTGCGCGTGGTGGTTCGGGCGGCACCGGGTGCCGTCGACGCGGTGGGCCCTGGTCACCGCGGGGCTGTGGATCCTGCCGGTGCTGCCGATGCTGCCGCTGGGCAGCGAGGACATCTACTCGTACGCCTGCCAGGGTTTTGTCCAGCACTCGGGCGGCGATCCGTATGCCGGTGGCGTGCAGGATTTCGGCTGCCCGTGGCTGGGTTCGGTGTCGACCACCTGGCGCACGTCGCCGGCGCCGTACGGTCCGCTCTTTTTGCTGGTGGCCGGTTGGGCCGTGGCGCTGGGCGACTCGCTGGCCGGGGTGATCGCCGGGTTGCGGGTCATCGCCCTGGCCGGGCTGGGCCTGGTCGCGGCCGGGTTGCCGGTGCTGGCCCGG
>NZ_JBEZGQ010000829.1:0-3754 GCF_040650095.1 Actinoplanes sp. NPDC048791
GGACCCAGCGCCGGCGCGTCCGCGTGCTGCGGCCGGGCGGCCCAGCTGGCCAGGATCCCCAGCGCCGCGTGCGAGGGGGAGCCGGGCTCGGCGCTGTAGACGACCAGACTCTGACCGGGGTCCGCGGGCAGCGGCATGGACTCGAACGGCAGCTCGAGATCGCCCACGACCGGGTGGTGGATGCGCTTGGCGCCGGTCAGGTGCGCGCGCACGTCGTGCGAGGCCCAGCGGACCCGGAAATCGTCGCTGCGCGTCGACAGCTGCCCGATCAGATTCGACAACTGCTCGTCGTAGGGATCACGGCCGGCCGAACCGCGCAGCAGGGCGACGGCGTCGTCGGCCGCCCGGTCCCACTCGCGCCAGAAGTCCCCGGCGTGCGGGTCGAGGAACAGGAACCGGGCGTGGTTCGGCGGCTGGACCGGGTCGGCCAGGATCGGCGCGTACAGGGCCCGGCCGAGTTCGTTGGCGGCCAGGATGTCGAGCCGGGAGCCCACCACGAAGGCCGGGGTGAGCGTCATCGCGTCCATGATGCGCTGCACGGCCGGGCGTACCCGGGCCTGCGGCGGGCGCCGGCGGGCCGGGGGCCGTCCGGTGCCCGCCAAGCGCACGAGATCGTGCAGGTGGGCGCGTTCGTCGTCGGACAGCTGCAAGGCCTGGGCGATGCCGGCCAGCACGCTCTCGGAGGCGCCGGTCACATTGCCGCGTTCGATCCGGGTGTAGTACTCGGCGCTGATGCCGGCCAGGGTGGCGACCTCCTCGCGGCGCAGACCGGTGACGCGGCGGCTGCTGCCGTACGCCGGAAGCCCGGCCTGCGCGGGGGTGATCCGGGCCCGCCGGGTGGTCAGGAACTCCCGGATGTCGGCCCGGACCCGCTGCTTGTCGGCCATGCCGTCGACCGTACGCGGCCGCTCCACCCGCCCGGGAGGCACTGGCAGGACCCCCCTCGGCGTACCCCCGGCGACAGGGACTCCTGCCCGCGCCGCACCTGAGGTTGCCTGGACGGTGTGCAGCCGACCGGGCTGCCGAGGCGAAGGTGGATGAGATGAACATCGTCGTAGTGATCGGCGCCGGGGGCATCGGCCGGGCCATCGCGCACCGGCAGGGCTCCGGCCGGACCGTCCTGCTGGCCGACCGCAACCCCGAGGTGCTGGCCGCTGCGGCCGAGGCACTGCGAGCGGCCGCGCACCCCGTCACCACGCACCCCGTCGACGTCGCGGCCCGCGAATCGGTGCGTGGGCTGGCCCGGCACGCCGCCGAGCTCGGCGAGGTCGTGGACGTCGTGCACACCGCCGGGTTGTCGCCGGTGCAGGCGTCCCCCGAGGCGATCCTGGCCGTCGACCTGGTCGGGGTCGCGATCGTGCTCGACGAGTTCGGCGCGGTGGTGGCCGAGGGCGGTGCCGGGCTGGTCGTGTCCAGCATGGCCGGGCACATGCGGGCGCTGGCGCCGCTCACCGCGGACCAGGAGCACGCGCTCGCGTACACCCCGACCGATGAACTGCCTGGGCTGCCGTTCCTGAGTGCGGTGGGCGACCCGGGTGCGGCGTACGCCCTCGCCAAGCGGGCCAACCACCTGCGCGTGCAGGCCGCGGCCGTGAGCTGGGGGAGGCGTGGCGCCCGGGTCAACGCCATCAGCCCCGGCATCATCCTCACCCCGCTGGCCCAGGAGGAGATGTCCGGGCCGGGTGCCGCGGGCTACCAGGCGATGATCAAGCACTCCGCGGCCGGCCGGGTGGGCACCACCGACGAGGTCGCCGCGGCTGCCGCCTACCTGCTGACGGCCGGCTTCGTCACCGGCAGCGACCTGCTCATCGACGGTGGCGTCATCGCGGCGATGAACGCCGGCGAGCTGGCGCTCGGCAGCTGAGCCGGCACGCCGGGGCGTGGGGGTGCGCTGCCGCTCGGCGGCGGCTGGGCCGCTACGGCGGGGCCGTGCGGTGAGCTGTCGCTCGGCGGCGGGTGAGCCGCTACGCCCCGGTGCGGGGGTGGATTCCGTCGATGGCCAGGCCGAGCAGGCGTTCCGCCTCGGTGCCGCCCTCGCCGGGGTTGTGCTCGACGGCCATCGAGATGGCGGTCACCAGGGTCAGCAGGTCGTCGATCGACACCTCCGGGCGGACCGCGCCCGCCGCGCGGGCCCGGATGACCAGCTCGTCGCCGGCCCGCACGATCATGCGGTGACATTCGTTGTCGGTGCTCGGTACCAGCGACGAGGCCAGCCCGCGGGTCGACGCGACGTAGGCCCCGAGCGCGCGCAGCCAGATCGTCAGCGCCGGGCCCGGATCCGCGCCCTCGGCGAGCTCGTGGGCCTGTTGGCACAGCGCTTCCACCCGGCCGTGGAAGACCGCGTTGAGCAGCGCCTGCCGGGACGGGAAGTGCCGGTGCAGCGTGGCTGAGCCCACCCCGGCCTGCCGGGCGATCTCCTCCAGGGAGGCGTCGGCCCCCTCGCGGGCGAACGCCGTGGCGGCCGCGGCCACCAACTGGTCGTAGTTGCGCCGGGCGTCCGCGCGTCTGGGTCGCATGCTCACCGTCCCGACCGGGTGGGTTGTGAAATGGGGTACCCCTCCGTATCGTAGCGAACGATAAACGGGGGGCCGCCCCGTTTCTGCGGAAGGACATGTCATGGCACCGGTTCTGGTCACTGGAGGCACCGGCAAGCAGGGTGGGGCTGTCGCGCGGGCGTTGCTCGCCGGGGGTGTCGCCGTCCGGGCTCTCGTGCGGGATCCGCAGGCCGAAGCGGCCAAGGCGCTCGAGATGCTCGGCGCCGAACTGGTCGTGGGCGACCTCGACAAGCCCGGCACGCTGGTGCCCGCAGCGACCGGCGCCCGCGGCGTCTTCTCGGTGCAGACCCCCGACATCACGGATCTGGGCTCGGACGCCGAGGTGGTCCGCGGCCGCAATCTGGTCGCGGCGGCCCGGGCGGCCGGGGTGCCGCAGTTCGTGCACACGTCGGTGGCCGGCGCGGGGGAGTTCGCCCGCAGCGCGCCGGGCTGGGACGAGGGCCGCTGGAACACCCACTACTGGGAGACCAAGGCCGCGATCGACGAGGCCGTGCGTACGGCGGGCTTCGCCTCCTGGACCGTCCTCAAGCCCTCCACGTTCATGGAGAACCTGGTGGGCTGGTCCTTCATGTTCGGCAACTGGGCGCAGGACGGCTTCGTCACCACGTTCGGCCCGGACACGAAGCTGAGCTGGGTGGCCGTCGATGACATCGGCACCGCCGCCGCGGCCGCCTTCGCCGATCCCGCACGCTGGCACGGCGTCGACCTGGACCTGGCCGGCGAGCGGCTGACGATGACCGAGGTCGCCGCCACCCTGACCGAGGTGCTCGGGCGGCCGGTCCCGGCGCCGGTGCTGACCGCGGACGAGGCGGTGGCGCGGGGGCTGCCGGAGATGATGGTGCCGATGCAGGAATGGACCGAGGTCGTGGGCAGTCCGGCCCGTCCCGAGCAGGCCCACGCGTACGGGCTGCCGTTGACGGACTTCCGCACCTGGGCCGCGTCCCACCTCGGTTGAGGGGAGTTCGGGTGGCCGCCGGACCGTGAGTCGGGGAGGGTGGAGGCATGACTGAGCCGCTCTGGACCGGGCCCGCCGTCGCCCTGGTCACCCTGTTCGACGCCGATGCCGCGGTCGACGCGAAAGGCACCGCCGAGCACGCCGCCCGGCTCGTGGACGCCGGGATCAGGGCCGTGCTGGTGAACGGCAGCACCGGTGAGGCCGCCACCCTCTCCGACGCCGAACGGGTGGAGCTGGTCGCGGC
>NZ_JBEZGQ010000830.1:0-3749 GCF_040650095.1 Actinoplanes sp. NPDC048791
CGGCGAGCCTGCGCGCCCACGGCCTCTCGCTGGACGACCTGCCGGTGGTGCACACCGACTTCACCCGCGACGGCGGCCGGGCCGCGGCCGACCGCATCATCGACGAACACCCGGACACCACGGCGATCGTGGCCCTCAACGACGCGATGGCGATGGGGGTGCTGTCCGCGCTGCGCACCCGCCGGATCGCGGTGCCGGACCGGATGTCGGTGGTCGGCTTCGACGACGTCTCGGTGGCGGCGGACCTGGCCCCGAGCCTGACCACGGTCCGGCTGCCGATGACGGACATGGGGCGGATGGCGCTGGACCTGGCCCTCAAGCCGCGGTCGGCCCGGCCCCGGCGCCGCCCGACCGGCCACCAGCTCATCGTCCGCGACTCCACCGGGCCGGCACCCACCCGCTGACCACGCGACAGAGGCGCCCTCTCGCCGATCCCCGCGCGGCCTGGAAGACCGTGAGGTAGCCGTAGCCCTGCACAGTGGTGGCGATCCCAACGTCGGGCGAGGGTCGGTGACTCGCGGTGGGGCACCTCGTCCGGCCGAAGGCGGCGCGAGTCGGGTCTCGCCGAGGACAATGGCTCCATGGACGCCAGCGACGACAGCACGCTGACGGCGGACGGTCGGTACATCGTCGTGGCCGGCCGCCGACAGCAGGCCGCCGACCCTGCCATCCCGGAATCACTGCGGAAGGAGCTGGTAAAAGAGCTGACGGCAGCCCGCCAACTCGCCCACGAAGACCCGGACGCGGCCCGGACCCGGCTGCGGGACGCCGAGGTGGCGCTGGCCGAACGAGGCGATCCCTGGTGGGCACCGACACCCGCCGGCCAACGTGAGCGGCTGGCCGCCGCGATGCGCGCCCTGCTGTGGCACCGCCGTCCCGATGCCACCATCTGCCCCAGCGACGCGGCCCGGGTCGTCGGCGGCGCGGCGTGGCGTGACCTGATGGGCACAGCGCGGGAGGTGGCCGGCGAGCTGGCCGACGAGGGAATCATCGCCGTTCGTCAGCACGGCGCCGACGTCGACGTGGCTGCCGCGGTCGGGCCCGTCCGTCTCGCTCGTGGCACCGGCTGGTGAGACGCTACGACCGGTTGAAGGTTCGGGTCAGTGCGGCGGCGACGGCCGTGAACAGGAGCCAGCCGAGGATCACCAGCAGATAGGCCAGCCACCGCGCGTTTCCGGTGAAGCCGAAGGCGGTTTCCTGGCCGACGTTGACGATCGGGACGAGCACATCCAGCGTGTAGATCAGCGGATTGAACGCGACGCCGCTGCGCCCGGCGGTGGGCGGGTGGAAGTGGAACACCACGGAGCCCAGGGCGATCAGGCCGAGCAGCCACAGGGCGGCGCGCCCCGGCCGGTAGCCGTAGCCGACCAGCAGGTCCTGCAGCAGACCCCAGGCCACTGCGGGCGGGGACAGCTGCCGGCGGCGCCGGCGTTGCTTGGCCAGCAGGACCGTACGGGCGTCAGCCTCGTGCCCGATCTGGCGGTAGTGCGTGGCCAGTTGCTCGTACGGCTGCGGCCGGTATCCCTCGGGGTCCTGGCTCAGCCACCGCAGGCGGCCGGCGGCGACGCCGGCGGGCTCCAGGGCGGAGTACCGGGCTCCGTCCAGCCGTAGCCGGGCCGGCGATTTCGCCGGGTCGTCGCGGAGTATCTGGACCTGGGCGTGGCGCAGGTCGACCGTGCCGTCGACGCGTTCCGGCCGCAGGCTCAGTTCCGCGGCACGCATTCCCCAGGCGTCCAGGGCCGTGTCGCCGGGGTTGAGCAGCACCGCGTCGGTCAGGTTGACCTCGCCTGTGATGTCGGCTCCGCGAAGCCGCAGCATGCCTTCGACCCGCAGCCCCCGGTGGGCGTACACCGCGCCGCCGACGCGGATGCCGGACAGCTCCACGTTTCCGCTCGCGGTTGTGCCCTGCAGGTACACATGCCGGCCCACCTGCATCGAATCGCCGAACACGGCCGCCACGCGGTCGCCGAACAGCTCCTCGGCGCGGCCGTCGCCGCTCAGGTGGGCCCAGTCGAAGTCCAGGTCGCCGCTGACCTGGACGCCGTAGCTGACGACGGCTCCGGTCAGAGTGCACTTGACGAAGCTGAGCGTGCCTCCGACGGTTGCCGCGAAGGCGTCGAGGCCGGGGAGGGTGCTGCCCTCGAAGGACACGCCACGCAACCGGGCGAAGGACAGCGACGGCACCGAGTCGAAGGTGCAACCGACGAGGTCGATGGCGACGTCGACGTCGGCCTGGTGCAGGTCGAGGACCCCGGCCACCTCGGCGCCGTGCAGACGCAACGCCGCCTGGTGGCCGAGCTCCGCCGGGCGGGCGCCGAGCAGCAACGACCGGATCACCGCGGCGCGGACCGTAGGTGCGCCGCTCTGCGGCATTGCCACCCGGCCGTACGGGAACGCGTCCCACAATTGCTGCTCCGCCGCGGACAACTCACCCAGCTCGACGGGGACCACCACGGTTCAGGACGGCTGCGGCAGGTGCTGCGCGATCTCCCACATGTTTCCCGCGGGGTCGGCGAACGCGGCTGTCCGGCGGCCCCACGGGCGGTCGACCGGGCCGTTGAGGATGGTGACGCCGTGCTGCCGGAGCTCCTCGCACACGGCGTCGGCATCATCGACCTGGATGGTGATCAGCAGACGGGCACCGCTCTCCGGCGGGCCCACCGGCTGCGGCTCGATGAGCGTCTCGGCGCGCTCGGTCCGGAGCACATTGATCATCAGGTTGTCCAGCCGGACCACGGCCGAGTTCTCGTCCGCGTAGACGACCTCGAGGCCGAAGACGTTCTCGTAGAACGCCCGCGTGGCCGCGAGGTCCTCGGCGAACACCGTGATGACCTCGATCTTGCTCAGTCCCTTGATCACGCGCCGGTTCCCTCTCTCCACGATCGATAGCGCGACGCCTGCCGCATGGCGGGACAGTAACGGAAGCTGAGCGTCCCGGCTGCCCCGCCGGAGGCGGCTGCTAGTCGACGTGTTCCCGGTAGCGTTCCAGGGTCTCGGTGAGGACCTCGCGGCCGTCGCGCGCCCAGACCGCCTCGTTGAAGACCTCCACCTCGATCGGCCCGGTGTAGCCCGCCGCGTCCACCGCCTCGCGGAAGCGGCGCAGCTCCACGCAGCCCGTACCGGGCAGACCCCGGCCCAGCAGCACGCCGGCCGGCAGCGGCGTCAGCCAGTCGGCCACCTGGAAGCAGGCGATCCGCTGCTCACGACCGGCGCGGGCGATCAGCTCCCAGACCGTGTCGTCCCACCACAGGTGGTACGTGTCGATCACCACCCCGACCGCCTCCGCCGGGTACGGCGCCGCCAGGTCCAACGCCTGACCGAGGGTGGACACGACGCAGCGGTCGGAGGCGTACATCGGGTGCAGCGGCTCGATCGCCAGCTGCACGCCCGCGTCCAGCGCGTACGGCACCAGGGTGCCGATCGCCTCCCCCACGTGGGCCCGGGCCGCGTCGATGTCCCGGCTGCCCTCGGGCAGACCACCGGAGACCAGCACCAGCGCCGGGGCGCCCAGGGTCGCTGCCTCGTCGATCGCGCGTTTGTTCTCGTCCTGCCAGCCGTCCTGCTGGAAGAAGCCGCCCCGGCACAGCGAGGTGACGGCCAGTCCCGCGTCGTGGACCAGCGCCGCGGACTTCTCGACGCCGTACGCCTGGACGTCCTCGCGCCACAGGCCGACGCCGGTCACGCCGGCCTCGACGCAGCCGGCGACCAGGTCGGGCAACGGCCAGTGTTTGGTAGTCGCCTGGTTCAGG
>NZ_JBEZGQ010000831.1:0-3737 GCF_040650095.1 Actinoplanes sp. NPDC048791
GCCGACCACCTCGCCACGCGCGTTCACCAGCGGCCCGCCCGAATTGCCGGGGTTGATGGACGCGTCGGTCTGCACCGCGCTGCCCCGGCACCAGACGCTGCGGGCGGTCGTGGACTGGAGCTGGGACCTGCTCGACGACGACGAGCGGGCGCTGTGGCGGCGCTTCGCCTACTTCCACGGCGGGGCCGACGTGACCGCGGTCGAGCAGGTCTGCGGCGCGGACATCGATCTGCTCGGCGCGCTGGTCGACAAGTCGCTGCTGGTGCTGTCCGGGGACCGCTACCGGATGCTGGAGACCATCCGCGAGTACGGCCTGGAACGCCTGGCCGAGGCCGGTGAGACCGAGCAGCTGCGGGTCGCGCACGCCCGCTACCTGCTGGCCCTGGCCGGCACGGCCGAGCCGGAGCTGCGCCGGCGGGACCAGCTCAGCTGGCTGCACCGGCTCAGCGTCGAGCACGACAACCTGCACGCGGCGGTCCGGGCCGCGATCGAGGCCGGCGACGCCCGGACCGCGATGGCGCTGACGGCCCGGCTGGGCTGGTACTGGTGGCTGCGCGGGCACCGGGCCGAAGGCTGCGGGCTGGCCCGCGACGTGCTGACGCTGACCGGCGAGACGGACCCGGAGGACCGGGCGCTGGCGTACGCGTACTCGGCGCTGAACGGGCTGGAGGGCGCCGCGCCGATGGACGAGGTCAAGGGATGGTTCCAGGCCGCCGGACGGGAAGGCGCCGGCCCCGATGCCGTGCATCCCGTGCTGCGGCTGCTGGGACCACTGGCGTCGATCTTCGAGTCGGGCGGGCAGCTGGGTGCCTTCGCGCAGGTCGAGCCGCTGTTCACCGACCCCGATCCGTGGCTGCGGTCCATCGCCCGGATGATCGTCGCGCAGCTGCGGCTCAACTTCGGGCAGCGACCCGGCGTCGCCCGGGAGGAGCTGCGCGAGGCCCTCGACGGGTTCCGGGCGATCGGCGAACGCTGGGGCGTCGGCTTCACGCTGAGCGCGCTCGGCGACATGGCCGCGGCGCAGGGCGAGTTCCAGGACGCGGTGACCTGGCAGCGGGAGGCTCTCGCGCTGGTCCGGGAGGTCGGCATCCGCGAGGACCTGCCGCAGCTGGAGATGAAGCTGGCCCACCAGCTCTGGCTGGCCGGCGACCGCACCGAGGCACGCCGGATGCTCAAGCAGGCCCGGGAGTCGGCCGAGGAGGTCGGGCTGTCCGAGGTGCTGGCGTCGGTCGAGTACGGCTACGCGACGATCGCCCGCGAGGAGGGCTCCCTGGAGGAGGCCCGCGAACGGATGGCCCGGGCCGCGCGCCTCATCGACAACTCCGCCCACATGACGCAGTTCCGCGCGATGACCCGCTCGACGCAGGCGCTGATCGAGGGCGCCGCCGGAAACCTGGCCGCCGCGCACGACCTGCACCGGGGTGCGGTGGAGATGGCGGTGGACTCGCTCGACGCGCCGGTGATGGCCCAGGTCCTGGTCGGGGTGGCCGACTACGCCGTACGGATCGGGGACCCGGCCCGGGCCGCGATGCTGCTCGGCGCGGCCGACGCGGTCCGGGGTGCACCGGACCGGTCGATGCCGGACACCGACCGGATCACGGTGCTGGCCCGCTCAGCCTTGGGCGACGCGGGTTACGAGCGGGCCTACGACTCGGGCACCTCGGTCACCATGGCGACCGCCGTCGAGGCCACCGGCCTGCGCCCGGCCACCTGAGCCGGGTCGTCAGGTGACCGCCGGTGCGGCGATCCGCTGCTCGTCGGGCGCTTCGACGCGCGCAGACGCCCGCAGCGGCATCCAGATCAGCAGGGCCAGGCTGAACCAGACGTAGAGGTTGCTGCCGATGATCGCGAGCGGCGGTCGGGGCCCGTTCTCCCAGGCCCAGGTGAGGCGGGACGTCAGCACGACGTACGCGGCCCCGCCCAGCCACAGTGCGCGCCGGTCGCGGTCCGCGGACAGGCCGGCGTCGACGCAGCGGATGATCGCCGGCAGCAGCCACACGCAGTGGTGCACCCAGGTCACCGGGCTGATCAGGCAGCCCAGCAGACCGGTCAGGGCCAGCCCGGCCAAGTGGTCCCCGGCCCGGGCGGCAGCGCGGACCCGCCACACCCAGAACGCCAGCGTGGCCAGCACGCAGACCAGCCAGACCTGAGCCTCCACGCTGTCCAGCGGGAGCCGGGCCAGCAGGCCGCGCAGCGACTGGTTGGACAGGTACTCGAGGTTGCCGACCCGGTTGGTGTCCCACAGCGCGGCGGTCCAGAACTCGCGGGACTCGTCCGGGAACAGGCCCGCGGCGATCAGGGTCGCCGCGGTGGCCGCGGCGATGGCCGTACCGGCTGCCCGCCAGCGCCCGGTGACCAGCAGATAGAGGATGAAGACGCCGGGGGTGAGCTTGATCGCGGTGGCCAGCCCGATGCCGATGCCGCCCCACTTGCGCCCGCGGGCCACCCCGAAGAGCACGTCCCCGGCCACGAGCGCCAGCAGCACGGTGTTGACCTGACCGAAGCCGAACGTCTCACGGACCGGTTCGAAGCACAGCGCGAGCGCCACCGCGACGCTGCCGGCCAGCCACAGCGGCCGGCGGGAGCGCCGGATGATCGGCCCGGCCAGCCACCAGGTCACCAGCGCGGTGCTGGCCACCGTGGCCGCGCCCGCGATCACCAGGATCAGCCAGAACGGCAGGTACGCCATCGGCAGCATGGCGAGGCCGGCGAACGGCGGATAGGTGAAGCCGTACGGGGTGCCGTCCTGGAGCCAGTCGTAGACCATGCCGTCGTCGCGGAACCAGTACCGCACGGCGCCCGAGTAGACCCGCGAGTCGAAGAAGAAGTGCAGGTCGGCGGCCCACCACAGCACGCCGGCGGAGACGAGGGCCGCGAGGGCGGCGATGGTCCAGGCCCGGCGCGTCACGCGGACACTCTACGGTGGCGCAGCTCGCGGACCTGCCGTACGGCCAGCACGACCAGTACGGCAGTGACGGCCAGCGCACCGGGCACGCGGGTGAACAGCGCCCAGTTGTAGCCGGCCGGCAGGGTCAGGGTGGCCGCGAGTGCGCACAGGCCCAGCACCCAGCGCCGTTCCGCCGTGGTGGCCGCCAGCACGGCGAGGGGCCAGATCGCGTACCAGGGGTGGAAGACGGGCGCGCAGAGCACCGTCAGGCCCAGCGCCCAGCCGGCGGCCGGGAGCGCTCCGCCGGCGCGGGCCCGCCACCACAGCACGGGCAGCAGGATCACCAGCAGCAGCACGCCGAGGATCCGGGTCGCTCCCACGGCGTCCACGCCGGTGACGGCCTGCACGGTCAGTCCGACGGCGGTCGACGGTGAGGTCCACGCCACGGTGTCGCCGCTGCGCAGCAGTCCCGCGATCCAGCCCAGGCCGCGCCCGGAGACCAGGGACACCAGGCCCACGGCGCCGACGGCACCGGCGGCGATCAGGGCGGCGGGGCGCCACAGGGTCCGTACCGGTGCGGCCGGGGGCACCGCCGCGAGGACGGCGAACGGCAGCACGACGACCGCGGTCGCCTTGACCGCCACGGCCAGGCCCAGCGCCACCCCGGCCGCGACCAGCAGCGACGGCGACGGCCGGGCGGCGACCAGGGCCAGCCCGACCACCAGCAGGCCCACCATCAGCGCGTCGTTGTGGGCGCCGGACACCAGGTGGATCAGCACGAGCGGGCAGGCCAGCACCGTCCACACCGCGCGGGCCGGGTCGAGGCCCGGGCGCCGGGCCAGCACCGGCA
>NZ_JBEZGQ010000832.1:0-3734 GCF_040650095.1 Actinoplanes sp. NPDC048791
GCCCCGATGTCGAGCCCCGCCTGAGTGTGCTCGAGAGCCCGTTACGGCTCTTAATTCCCGTGCTCTTCGTGCAGAGCCGCCCCGCGCCGCCGGCTCGCCACCAACGCGATGTGGCCGACCCCGGCATCCAGCGCCTCCCGGATGGCGTCCTCCTCGCCCCGGCCCAGCCCGGCCACCACGGCGGCGGTCGCCCCGGCGAAGCTCTCGCCGCGGACCACCTCGAAGTCGAGGAAGCCGGCCAGGGTGGCCACCGCCTCGCCGATCGGGGTGTCCCCGACCAGCCGCAGCACCGGCGCGGGCAGCACCGGCCGCAGGAAGATCTCGATCGCGCCGCCGGAGTGGCACGGGTTCACCACCACGAGCGCCCCCGGGGTCTCCGGGAAGTCGGCCGAGCTGTCCGGCAGCACCCGCAACAGCAGCGCCCGCCCGTCCCGCAACGTGCCGAGAGCGGCGGAGCGCACCGAACTCTCCGCGCACTGGCCGCCGACGAAGCCCTCGATGGAACCGTCGTCGAGGATGACGGCGGCGTCCCCGGCCCGGGCCGAGGTGGGCTCCTGCGCCCGTACGACGGTGGCGTGCACGAACGGGCGCCGTTGCAGGGTGAGCGCCCGCGCCCGCCCGTCGATGTCAGTCATGAGCCGGGGCCTCAGATCGGGGGTTGCGGCGCGCCGCGCATCGCGTCCCAGACCCGGGACGGGGTGAGCGGCATGTCGGCGTGACGGACACCGAAGGGCGCGAGCGCGTCCACCACGGCGTTGACGATGGCCGGCGGCGAGCCGACGGTGGCGGACTCGCCGACGCCCTTGGCGCCGATCGGGTGGTGCGGTGACGGGGTGACCGTGAAGCCGGTCTCCCAGTCGGGCACCTCCAGCGCGGTCGGGATCAGGTAGTCCATCAGCGACGCGCCGAGGCAGTTGCCGTCCTCGTCGAAGGCGATCATCTCCATCAGCGCCATCCCGACGCCGTCGGTGAGCCCGCCGTGCACCTGACCCTCGATGATCATCGGGTTGATCCGGGTGCCGCAGTCGTCGACGGCGATGAACCGGCGCACCTTGACCTGGGCCGTACCGGGGTCGATGTCCACGACGCAGATGTACGCCCCGTGCGGGTAGGTCAGGTTCGACGGGTTGTAGCAGATCTGCGCCTCGAGGCCACCCTCGACGCCGTCCGGCAGGTCACCCGCGCCGTGCGCCCGCATCGCGATGTCCTGGATGGTCACCGACTTGCCGGGGTCGCCCTTGACCTGGAAGGCGCCCTTCTGCCACTCCAGGTCGGCCACCGAGACCTCCAGCATCGCCGAGGCGATGAGCCGGGCCTTGTCGCGGACCTTGCGGGCCACGAGCGCGGCGGCTGCTCCCGAGACCGGGGTGGAGCGGCTGCCGTACGTGCCCAGCCCGAACGGCGTGTTGTCGGTGTCACCGTGGACCACGTCGATGTCGGCGGGCGGGATGCCGATCTCCTCGGCCACGATCTGCGCGAACGTCGTCTCGTGCCCCTGCCCCTGGGACTGCACGCTCAGCCGTACCACGGCCTTGCCGGTCGGATGCACCCGCAGCTCGCAGCCGTCCGCCATGCCCAGCCCGAGGATGTCCATGTCCTTGCGCGGTCCCGCGCCGACCGCCTCGGTGAAGAAGGCGATGCCGATGCCCATGAGCTCGCCGCGCTTGCGCTTCTCGGCCTGCTCCCGGCGCAGGTCGGCATAGCCGGCCATGTCCATGGCCAGGCGCATCGTCGGCTCGTAGTCGCCGGAGTCGTAGACCCAGCCGGTCTTGGTCGTGTACGGGAACTGCTCCGGCTTGATGAAGTTCTTCAGGCGCAGCTCGGCCGGGTCCATGCCGAGCTCGGCGGCGAGGCAGTCGACGATCCGCTCGACCAGGTAGACGGCCTCGGTGATCCGGAACGAGCACGCGTACGCGACCCCACCGGGCGCCTTGTTGGTGTAGACCGCCGTCATCGAGCAGTACGCGGCCTCGATGTCGTAGCTGCCGGTGAAGACGCCGAAGAAGCCGGCCGGATACTTGACCGGGGCGGCCGTACCGTTGAAGGCGCCGTGGTCCGCGAGCACGTCCGTGCGGATGCCGAGGATCCTGCCGTCGCGGGTCGCGGCGATCTCGCCGCGCATGATGTAGTCGCGGGCGAAGCCGGTGCTGATCAGGTTCTCGGAGCGGTCCTCCATCCACTTCACCGGGGCGCCGGTGACGATCGAGGCGACGATGGCGCAGACGTAGCCGGGGTAGATCGGCACCTTGTTGCCGAAGCCGCCGCCGATGTCCGGCGAGATCACCTGGATCTTGTGCTCGGGCAGGCCGGCGACGATCGCGTAGAGGGTGCGGTGCGCGTGCGGGGCCTGGGTGGTCGACCAGAGTTTGAGCTTGCCCTCGACCGCGTCGTAGTCGGCGACCGCGCCGCAGGTCTCCATCGGCGCCGGGTGCACCCGCGGATAGACGATGTCCTGGCTGACGACCACGTCGGCGGCGGCGAACACCGCCTCGGTGGCCGCCTTGTCGCCGGTCTCCCAGTCGAAGCAGTGGTTGTCGGCCTTGCCGTCGAGGTCGTCGCGGATCACCGGCGCGCCCGGGGCGAGCGCCTGCCGCACGTCGATGACCGGGTCGAGCACGTCGTACTCGACGTCGATGAGCTCGAGGGCGTCGCGGGCCGCGTACCGGTCCTCGGCGACGACGAACGCGACCTCCTGGCCCTGGAAGCGGACCTTGTCCGTGGCCAGCACGGCCTGCACGTCGTTGGACAGCGTCGGCATCCAGGCCAGCCCCTGCGCGGCCAGGTCGGCGCCGGTCACCACGGCCTTGACCTTGGGCAGCGCGGCGGCGGCCGAGGTGTCGATGCTGACGATCCGGGCGTGTGCGACGGGCGAGCGCAGGATGGCCAGGTGCAGCATCCCGGGCAGCCGGATGTCGTCGGTGAACCGCCCCCGGCCACGGACCAGCCGCGGGTCCTCCTTGCGCAGCATCCGGCCGTGCCCGACCGGCTTCTGGTCGTTGTCCTCGAAGGTGGTCAGCCGCCCGGCGTCCTGGACCGCGGTCATGACGGCACCTCCGACGACTCGTGCACGGAGGCCCAGCGCACCGACCGGACGATGGTGGCGTAGCCGGTGCACCGGCAGATCTGCCCGGAGATGGCCTCGCGGATCTCCGCCTCGGTCGGGTCCGGGTTGCGGTCGAGCAGCGCCCGGGCGGTCATCAGCATGCCCGGCGTGCAGAAGCCGCACTGCAGCCCGTGGCACTGGATGAACCCCTCCTGGACCGGGTCCAGCTTGCCGTTCTTCGCCAGGCCCTCGACGGTACGGACCTCGTGGCCGCCGGCCATCGCGGCCAGCACGGTGCACGACTTGACGGGCTCGCCGTCGAGCCAGACGACACACGTGCCGCAGTTGCTGGTGTCGCAGCCCCAGTGGGTGCCGGTGAGCCCGAGGTGGTCGCGCAGGAAGTGCACGAGCAGCAGCCGCCCCTCGATCTCCTCGGTGACTTCGACGTCGTTGACGGTCATCGAGACCTGCATGCTCAGCCTCTCTCGGCGATGCGCGCCACGGCGCGGCGCAGGGTGCGGACGGTGAGCTCGTTGGCCAGGTGGCGCTTGTAGTCGGCGCTGCCCCGCTGGTCGGTGACGGGGTCGCAGCTCTCGGCGGCGATCGTGCCGGCGCGGGCGTACAACTCCTCGGACGGCGGGCGGCCCTGCAGGGCCGGCGAGCTCGCCGGGATGCAGGTCGTGTTGGGCCC
>NZ_JBEZGQ010000833.1:0-3725 GCF_040650095.1 Actinoplanes sp. NPDC048791
CGCGCGCAGGCGCCCGCCCAGGGCGGTGACCCGCTCGCGCATCCCGAGCAGCCCGACCCCGGGCGTCGGGGCGCTGCCCGGCGTGGCCCGGCCGTCGTCGTCGACCTGGATCGCCAGGCCGTCCGGGCGGTAGTGGATCCGGACCGACGCGGTCGCGGCGGCCGCATGCCGGGCGATGTTGGTGAGCGACTCCTGCACGATCCGGTACGCGGTGCGGTCCACCGCCGCCGGCACGTCCTGCCGGGCTCCCTCGATCGTCAGCGTCGCGTCCAGCCCGGACGCCCGGGCCCGCTCCACCAGCTCCGGGACGTGACCGACACCCTGCGGCGGGGTGGTGCCGTCATCGCGCAACGCCTCCAGGGTCGCCCGCAGCTCCCGGGTCGCCTCCCGGCCGGCCTCGCGGATGGCCAGCAGCGACTCCGGCACCTCCTCGCCCCGCTTGCGGGCCACGTGCACGGCGGCCTCGGCCTGCACCTTGATCACCGAGATCTGGTGGGTGAGCGAGTCGTGCAGCTCCCGCGCGATGTGCAGCCGTTCCTCGTCGGCCCGGCGCCGCGCGTTCTCCTCCCGGGTGCGTTCCGCCTCGTCCGCCCGCCGCTCGGCCTGCCGGAGCGCCTCACCGGCGGCGCCGGCCGCGATCAGCCAGGCCAGCTCCAGCGCGCTGCGGGCCCGGGTGAACGCCTCGCCCAGGTCGTGCAGCGACACCAGGGCCGCGAACGGCAGCGCGGCCAGCATGGCCACCGACACCACGATCGTGAGCCTGCGGTGTCCGGCCCGGACGGCGGCGTACACGGCGAACAGGTACGCCACGGCAGGCACGTCGAACCCGGCCGCCTGCCAGCCCACCGCGCACAACCCGGTGACGACCAGCACCGCCACGGGAGCCTTCCGGCGCGCGGCCAGCGCCAGGCCGGCCGCGACCAGCAGCACGTAGCCCAGCGGGCCGAGATCCGTGGCCGGCCGGCCGGACAGCCCGCCGGTCAGCAGCGCCCCCGCGATGCCGACGGCGATCGCCCAGTCGGTGACTGCGGCCCGTCTCCTGCTCATGGCCGCACCCTAGCCGCAAAGTCGCCGCGAGCGAGTCCTGCCGGGGGACGAGCGGACGACTACCGCAGCCGCGGTACGTGCGCCGTTTCTGCTGCGTTGGCGGCAGCCGGCTGCGGCATCGGTGGCACCACGAAGTGTCTGCGGCTGCCGGACGATCCGCGCTGCTCCCGGCGAAAGGATCAGGCGACATCCGCCGAACCCGAGGAGAGCGCCGATGCCCACCGAGACCCCACCCGCGGACGGCGCCCTGGCCCGGCTGGCCCGCTTCTGCCACCGGCGCCGCCGCCTGGTCGTGCTGACCTGGATCCTCGGGGTGCTCGCCGTGTCGGTCCTGGGCTTCGGCTTCGGCGCGGACGCCGACAACGCGTACTCCGGGGGTGGGTCGGACTCGGCCAAGGCCCAGGCGCTGATCGAGCGGCACTTCCCGCAGCAGCAGGGTGACACGCTCACCCTGGCCGTCCGGGCGGACCGGGGGATCGACGACCCAGCCACCCGGCAGCGGATCGAGCGGGTCCTCGCCGAGCTGGACGCCGCCACGGTCACCGGGCCGGTGGTCTCGCCGTACGCGGACCCGGCGCTGGTGACACCGGATCGCCGGATCGCCCGCACGACCATCCCGCTGACCGGCCGGGAACTGCCCAAGGCCGAGATCGTGCCGCTGGTGGACGCGGTCAAGACGGCCTCCGGGGACGGCCTGACGCTGGGGCTGGGCGGGGAGGCGGCGGAGAAGGCCGAGACACCGCCGCAGGGCCCGGCGGAGGGCGTGGGTCTGCTGGCGGCGGCGGTGATCCTGTTCATCGCGTTCGGGTCGCTGGTCGCGATGGGCCTGCCGATCGTCACCGGGCTGCTGGCCGTGATCGGCGGCGTGGCCCTGTTGAAGATCGTGGGGCACGTGGTGCCGGCGCCGGACTTCACCGTGCTCGTCGCCGTGCTGATCGGCCTCGGCGTCGGCATCGACTACGCGCTGTTCATCCTGACCCGCTACAAGGACAGCCTGCACGACGGCGACGATCCCGAGCACGCCACGGTCAAGGCCATCACCACCGCGGGTCACGCGGTGCTGTTCGCCGGCACCACTGTGCTGATCGCGCTGCTGGGCCTGATCGCCATGGGACAGCGGATGATGACCGGCGTGGCCATCGGCGCCTCGGTGACCGTGCTGGTGACGATGGTCGCCGCGGTGACCCTGCTGCCGGCGTTCCTCGGCTTCACCGGCCACAAGATCAACTCCCTGCGGCTGCCACGCCGCACGCTGCGCACCCGCCGGGCCGGGGGTGTCCCGCCGCGGGAACGCCGGGCTCTCGCCGAGCGCTGGGCCGGTGTGGTGCAACGGCGGCCGGTCGTCGCCGCGCTGCTGGCCGGCGCTCTGCTGCTGGTGCTCGCGGTGCCCGCGTTGTCGATGCGGCTCAGCCTGCCCGACGCCAGCGTCCAGCCGCACGACCGCAGCAGCTACACCTCGTACGAGATCATCTCCGCAGGCTTCGGCCCCGGCTACGGCGCGCCCCTGATCTTCGCCACCCGGATCGGCTCGCCGGACACCGACCTGGCACCCGTCGTCGCGGCGGTCCGAGCGACCGACGGCATCGCGTACGCCACGCCGCCGCGGGTCAGCCAGGACGGGCAGGCCGCCACCTTCATGGCCTTCCCCCGGACCGGATACCAGGACGAGGCCACCACCGAGCTGGTGCACGAGCTGCGCGACGACGTCCTGCCCCGGGCCTCCGGCGGCGGTGAGGTCTACATCGGCGGCCCGAACGCGGCCACCATCGACTTCGCCGAGGAGGTGAGCTCGCGCCTGCCGCTGATGATCGGCGTGGTCATCGTGCTGTCCCTGCTGCTGCTGATCGCGCTGGTCCGCTCGGTCACGATCGCCCTGCAGGCCGCGGTGATGAACCTGCTGTCCATCGGCGCCGCGTACGGCGTCCTGGTCGCGGTCGTGCAGTGGGGCTGGCTGGGCACCGCACTCGGATTCCCGACCGGCATGCCGATCACCACCTGGGTCCCGATGATGATGTTCCCGCTGCTGTTCGGCCTGTCGATGGACTACGAGGTCTTCCTGATCTCCCGGATCCGTGAGGAGTACGAGCGCACCGGCGACACCCGCCGGGCCGTGACCCGGGGCCTGGCCCGGACCGCGAAGGTCATCACGGCCGCGGCCGCCATCATGATCGCCGTCTTCACCACCGCCCTGCTCGGCCCGGACGTCTCGGTCAAGCAGATCGGCCTGGGCATGGCCGTCGCGGTGCTCATCGACGCCACCGTCGTCCGGATGGTTCTCGTCCCCGCGGTGATGGAGCTGTGCGGCAACGCCAACTGGTGGATGCCCGGGCGCCGGGCACCGCGCGCGGCCCCGCCGGCCCCGGCCGGCATCCGTGAAGACGCCACCGTCTGACCGTCCTGACAGGAGTGATCCAGATGCGCAAGGTCTTCGTCGTCAGCAGCACGCTCGTCGTGATCGTCGTGCTGACCCAGTTCTACCTGGCCGGGGTCGGCGGGTTCAGCCGGCCGGCCACCACCGACTCGTGGACGGCCCACCGCGCCGGCGCCCTGGCCGTCATGGTGGCGGTGCTGCTCAACATCGTCGTCGCGGCGCTGGCCCGGGCCGGCCCGCAGAACGTCTCCGCCGTCGCCACCCGGCTCAATCTGGACGGTTCCACGGTCACCCGGCAGGTCGGCAC
>NZ_JBEZGQ010000834.1:0-3718 GCF_040650095.1 Actinoplanes sp. NPDC048791
GCGGCCAAGCGGGTCAGGCGGGCAAGCGGGTCAGCGGGCAAGCGGGTCAGGCGGGCAAGGCCGGGACAGGTGAGAAGCCCGAGCCGACCGACCCCAGCCGTAGCCGGCAAGCTCATCGACACCGCCCAGGATCGCTGACCGCGCCGGCGCTACCGTCGTCGACGGCCGTCAGGCCGAGTGACCACCCGGCCCGGCGCATCCCAGCGCGCGACAGACAACAGTCAGAAGGCAACCCATGACCGTCATCGACAAGATCGCCTGGATCCGCATCGAGAACGGCGCGATCCTCAGCTCCCGCTCACGCGGCAAGGACGTCTACTACCTTCCCGGCGGGAAGCGGGAGCCCGGCGAGAGCGACATCGACACCCTCGTCCGCGAGATCCGGGAGGAGCTCAGCGTGACCATCACCCCCGGCAGCGCCGAGCATGTCGGGACCTTTGAGGCTCCCGCCCACGGGCATTCCGCCGGGACCGTCGTCCGGATGACCTGCTACACCGCCGATTATCAGGGCGTTCTGCGGCCGGACAGTGAGATCGAGGAGATCGTCTGGCTCACCCATGCCGATCGTCCTCGCGTCTCCCCGGTCGATCAGATCATTTTTGATCACCTGTACGGGACGGCGCGCCTGCGCTGACGTCCGGGCCGCAGAGAAGGGTCAGCCGCCCACGTGGATGCCGGGGCGGCGGGCCGGGTCGGGTTCGCTCTTGCGGATGATCTCGCGGACCACCGGCGCCGTGTCGCCCCGGCCCAGCAGCAGGTAGCGGAACAGGTGCACCAGTGGGCTGCCTTCCGCCCATTCGAAGTAGCAGTGCGGCCGTACCCCGGTCGCGTCGCGCAGGGCGAGCAGGACCGCGGCGATCGCGTTCGGTGCGGCCGGGCTCTGCACCCGCAGGATGCGGTACGGGCCCACCTGTTCGCCGTGCACGCGCAGGACCTCGCTGAACTCCGACGGGTCGATCACCTTGATCTCCAGGAACAGGATGTCGGCCGCCCCCGGGACCGGGTTCATGCCGCGTTGTTCGCGTTCCTTGGCCGCGTACTCCTGCTCGTCGCCGGCCTGCCGGCGGTTGGCGACCAGGTTGAGCTCGCCGTCGTGCTGGACCGACTCCGCGATGAAGCGGCGGGCCGGCTCGTCGAACTCGATGCGGTCCGCCCGCAGCTCGGTGGTGCGGGTGACGCGGGAGATCAGCGAGACCACGATGATCGCGGCCACGAAGACCGCCGAGATCGCGATGCCGTCCGGTTTCTCCACGATGTTCTCGGCCAGGGCGTACAGCAGGATCAGCGTCAGGATCGTGAAGCCGGCCGCCGCCTTGCGCCGGCGGCGGCGGACCGCCGAGATCGCCACGGCCACCGCGCCCGAGACCATCATGGCCAGGATGCCGGTGGCGTACGCGCCCGCCTGCGCGTTCACGTCCGCTTTGAAGACGATGGTGATGCCGATGCTGATCGCCGTGTAGACCAGCACCACCGGCCGGATCGCGCGGGCCCATTCCGGGGCCATGCCGTAGCCGGGCAGGTAGCGCGGCACGATGTTGATCAGGCCGGCCATCGCCGACGCGCCCGCGAACCACAGGATCAGGATGCTGCTGAGGTCGTACGCCGTGCCGAAGATCTCGCCCAGCTTCTCGTGGGCCAGGTAGGCCAGCGCCCGCCCGTTGGCCTGCCCGCCCGGCTCGAACTCCCGCGCCGGGATCAGCACGGTCGTCACGAAGCTCGTCGCGATCAGGTAGACGCTCATGATCAGCGCCGCGGTGGTGAGCAGTTTGCGGGTGTTGCGGACCCGGGACCTCATCCGTTCCGCGGGCGACTCGCCGGACGCCGCGATGAGCGGCATCATGCTGACCCCGGTCTCGAAGCCGGACAGGCCCAGGACCAGCGCCGGGAAGGCCAGTACGGATGGGCCGAGCAGATCGAAGAAGCCGGTGCCGTGGGCACCGAGCGCGTCCACCCAGGCCGACAGTGCGCCCGCGGTGGTGAACACGTCGGCCAGGCCGACCACGGTGATCACCGCGTTCAGGCCGAGGAAGACCACCACCAGGGGGATGGCGACCTTGACGGCCTCGGAGAAGCCGAGCAGGAAGACGAAGCCGAGGATGAGCAGCAGCACGATGGTGATCGGCACCGCGTGGCCGTGCAGGAAGCCCGGCAGGTACGGGTTCTCCGACATGTGCACGGTGGCGTCGGCGGCCGACAGGGTGATCGTGACGATCCACGAGGTGACCACGAAGCCGAGCAGGACCAGCACGAACAGCTTGCCGCGCCAGAACGGCAGCAGATTTTCCAGCATCGCGACCGAGCCCTGGCCGTGCGGGCTCTCCTGGGCCACCCGCCGGTACATCGGGAGCATGCCGAGCAGGGTCAGCGCCACGATCAGCAGGGTGGCCAGCGGGGACAGCGCCCCGGCGGCCAGCGCCGCGATGGCCGGCAGGTACGACAGGGTGGAGAAGTAGTCCACGCCGGTCAGTGCCATGACCTTCCACCAGGGCTGGGGGTGGGAGCCCTCGGCGGCCTCCGGTCCGACCGGCTGCACCCGGTGCGCGAGCAGCCAGCGGGTGACAGTGTGTGCCGGCGGTGCTGCCTGGACCGGACTGTCCACGGATGCCGGCACGACGATCTCGGTGCTCATCGTTCTCTTTTCCTAAGACCGGCACGTAACCGATCACCGCTGCCAGGATGCACGATGGGTGCGACAGCGCAGACATGAGGAGCGACACATGCCACGCACGTTTGTGATCACCGGAGCCAGCTCGGGCGTGGGCCTGGCCGCCGCCCGGCAACTCGCCGCGCGGGGTGAGCAGGTGGTCGTGGTGGGCCGCGATCCCCGCCGGCTGGGTGCCGCGATGGCCGCCGTACGGGCCGCCGCCACCGGGCCCGAGCCGGACGAATTCCGCGCCGACTTCACTGTGCTCGACGAAGTACGAAAGCTGGCCGCCGAGCTGCTGGCCGCGTACCCGAAGATCGACGTCCTGGCCAACAATGCCGGCGGCATGATGGAGTCCTATGTCCGCACCGCGGACGGCTTCGAAGCCACCATCCAGGGCAATCACCTGGCGCCGTTCCTGCTCACCCACCTGCTGCGCGGGGCGCTCGACGGTGGCCGGGTGGTCAACACGGCGTCCCGGGCGCACCAGCGCGCCCGGCTGGACCCGGAGGACTTCACCGGCTCGGCCGACAAGTACAGCTCGTGGCGCGCCTACGGGGCCAGCAAGGCCGCGAACATCCTGTTCGCCGCCGAGGCGGCCCGGCGCTGGCCGGAGATCACCTCGGTGTCGTTCCACCCGGGGGTGGTGCGCAGCAACTTCGGCGTCGGTGCGGCGACCAAGTTCTTCTACCGGTTCGCGCCGTTCCTGACCACGCCTGAGCAGGCCGGCGACCTGCTGACCTGGCTGAGCACCGCCGAGGTCGTCGACGGCGCCTACTACGTGGGGCACAAGGTGACCCGGCCGGACACCGTGGCCGCCGACCCCGCGGTGGCCGCCCGGCTGTGGGAGGCCAGCGCCGCGGCGGTGGGTGTGGGCGCCGCCGGATAACGGATATCCGGGCCTTCGTCGGCCTTCTCACTAACCCCTGCCCAGCGGGCGGAACCATTTGTACGTTGACGTCCGTGCGCCCCCGCGTCTCCCCCACCCCGCGCTGGTGGGCGCCCGCCGCGCGGGCCGCGGCCGGGTTGAGCCTGGTGGTCGTCACTGTCCTGTGGGCCCGCGGCGGCATCGCC
>NZ_JBEZGQ010000835.1:0-3710 GCF_040650095.1 Actinoplanes sp. NPDC048791
GCACCATCTCCGACAAGCGCGACGACACGCGGCTGGAGAAGCAGGGCGTGGAGTACATCTCCGCCCTCGCTCCCACCGTCGCTTGACTGATGCTGCCCGCCGCCGGCCGAGCGTAGGGTCCGGGACATGGATCTCGGGCTGGCAGACAGGACGGCGGTCGTCACGGGCGGCAGCAAAGGCATCGGGCGCGCTGTCGTGGCCGCGCTGGTCGCGGAGGGCGTACGGGTGACAGCCGGCGCGCGCAGCTTCCCCGGTCCGCCGGCCGAGGGGGTCCGGACGTTCCCGGTCGACCTGGGCACGGCGGACGGCCCGGCCCGGCTGATCGAGGACGCGGCCGGCGCGTACGGCGGCCTGGACCTGCTGGTCAACAACGTCGGCGCGGCGCATACCCGGACCGGCGGGTTCCTGTCGATCACCGATGACGACTGGCTCGCCACCCTGACCCTCGACCTGCTCGCGACCGTACGGGCGACCCGCGCCGCCCTCCCGCACCTGCTGCGCAGCCGGGGTTCGATCGTGACCGTCGCCTCGGTGAACGCCGTGCTGCCCGACCCGCTGGTGATGGACTACAGCGCGGCCAAGGCGGCGCTCGCCAGCTTCAGCAAGAGCCTCTCCAAGGAGGTCGGCCCGCAGGGCGTCCGGGTCAACACGGTCAGCCCCGGCCCGGTGGCCACCGACCTGTGGCTCGGCCAGGACGGCGTCGCGGCCACCGTCGGCTCGTCGGCCGGGCTCGCCCCGGAGGCCGTCGCGAAGCAGGCTGCCGCCGGCTCGGTGACCGGCCGCTTCACCACCCCGGAGGAGGTAGCCGCGTTGGTCGTGATGGTCGCGAGCGACCGCGCCGGCAACGTGACCGGCGCCGACTTCACCATCGACGGTGGCCTGGTCAGCACGCTGTGACCGAGCCGCTCATCACTTATCGCAGCGCCGCCGGCCGGTGGGTGCTGCTGGCCACCGTGCTCGGCTCGAGCCTGGCCTTCATCGACGCCACGGTCGTCAACATCGCGCTCCCGGCGATCGGCGACGACCTCGGCGGCGGCGCGGCGGGGCTGCAATGGACGGTCAACGGGTACGCCCTGAGCCTCGCGTCCCTGATCCTGCTGGGCGGCTCCCTGGGCGACCGCTTCGGGCGCAAACGGGTGTTCCTGATCGGGGTCGGCTGGTTCGCGCTGGCGTCGCTGCTGTGCGGGCTGGCGCAGAACATGGAGATGCTCATCGCCGCCCGTGTGCTGCAGGGCATCGGCGGCGCCCTGCTGACCCCGGGCGCGCTGGCCATCCTGGAGGCGTCGTTCGTCCGCGCGGACCGGGCCAAGGCGATCGGCGCCTGGTCCGGGCTGGGCGGCATCGGCGGCGCGCTCGGCCCGTTCCTCGGCGGCTGGCTCGTCGAGCTGGGCAACTGGCGGCTCATCTTCCTGATCAACGTGCCGGTCGCGGCGCTGGTCATGCTGGTCGCGGCCCGGCACGTGCCCGAGTCACGCAACCCGGCCGCGCCCCGCGAGCTGGACATCGCCGGGGTGCTCACCGGCGCCGCGGGACTCGGCGGCCTCACGTACGGCTTCACGGCCTGGCCCGCCCATGGCCCGGGCAGCCCGCAGGTGCTGGTCGCGTTGTTGATCGGGGTGGCCGGCCTGGCCACGTTCGTGGTGGTCGAACGCCGCTCGCGGCACCCGATGCTGCCCCTGGGCATCTTCGGCGCCCGCGCCTTCACCGGCGCCAACCTGGTGACCTTCCTGGTGTACGCGGCCAACGGCGGCGTCTTCTTCCTGGTGGTGCTCAACCTGCAGGTGGTGGCCGGGTTCAGCCCGCTGGCCGGTGGCCTGGCGCTGCTGCCGGTGACCGTGCTGATGCTGCTGCTGTCGGCCCGCGCGGGTGCCCTGGGCCAGCGCATCGGTCCCCGCATCCCGATGACGGTGGGCCCGCTGGTCTCGGCGGCGGGTCTGCTGTGGATGAGCCGCATCGGCCCGGGCGCGTCGTACTGGACGGACGTCCTGCCGCCGGTGATCGTCTTCGGCCTGGGCCTGTGCCTGCTGGTGGCCCCGCTGACCGCGACGGCGCTGGGCGCCCTGGACGACATGTACGCCGGCGTCGCCAGCGGCGTGAACAACGCGGTCGCCCGGGCCGCCGGTCTGCTGTCCGTGGCGGTCCTGCCGCTGGCGGCGGGCATCGGCCAGGGCGACCTGACCGACGCGGCGGACCTGCACCCGACCTACCGCAACTCCCTGATGATCTGCGCCGTCCTGATGCTGGCCGGCGCGGCCGTGGCCGCGGTGCTCATCCCGACCCGGCTCCCTGCCCACACCCCGGCCCCGGCGGCTGGGCCAGGAAGGGTCCACGCGGAGGCGGCAGCCACGCCGATCCGCTCGTACTGCGACGTGGCCGCCCCACCGGTCCATCCCCGCCGCGACGAGTGAGCGGCTGCACCAAACTCGTTTGCCCGGCGTACTTGAATGGTCGTATGCGTCCTGACTTCAGCGTTCCGCCCAAGCTCTCGCCCGGCGACCGGGTCGCCGTCGTCTCGCCCGCGCACGCCGCGCCCGCCATCTTCCCCGCCGTGCACGAGCAGGGACTGCGGCGCCTGCGCGAGGTTTTCGGCGTCGAGCCGGTCGAATACCCGACCACCCGCCGCGCCGCGCCGGCCGAGGAGCGGGCCGCGGACCTGATGGCGGCGTACGCGGATCCGCGGATCCGGGCGGTCTTCGCCACGATCGGCGGCGACGACCAGATCACCGTGCTGCGGCACCTCGACCCGACGCCGTTCCGGGCCGACCCCAAGCCCTTCTTCGGCTTCTCCGACAACACCAACCTGCTGAACTGGCTCTGGACCCATGGCGTGGCCGGCTACCACGGGATGTCCACGATGGTGCAGCTCGGCCGCGGCGGCGGGGTGCAGCAGGCCACCGTGGATTCGGTACGGGCGGCCCTGTTCACCGGCGGGGACCTGGAGATCAGCCCGGTCGAGCTGTTCACCGACGAGGAAGTCTCCTGGGACCAGCCCGCCACGTTGACCGAGGCGCCGGTCCCGTACCCGAGCCCGGGCCGGGTGTGGCACCGGGCCGACCGGGTGGTGAGCGCGCCGACCTGGGGCGGCAACCTGGAGATTCTGCACTGGACGCTGGCCGCCGACCGCTGGGTGCGCCCGGTCGAGGACTACGCCGGGTGTGTGCTGCTGCTCGAGACCTCCGAGGAGATGCCGCCGGACCTCGAGGTGTTCCGGATGCTGCGCAACTTCGGTGAGCGCGGCCTGCTGGAGCAGTTCCCGGCGATCGTCGTGGCGACGGCCAAGGGCACCGTGTTCAACAACCCGCGGCCGATGGCCGAGCGGATCCGGTATCGCGAGGCCCAGCAGGCGGCTGTGCTGCGGGCGGTCGAGACCTACAACCCCGCGGCGATGGTGGTCCTCGGGGTGGACTTCGGGCACACCAACCCGCAGTGGGTGCTGCCGTACGGCGGGCGGCTCACCGTCGACGGGCCGGCCCAGCGGATCATCGCGCACTTCTGAGGGCTTCGACCTCGGCCGCGAAGACGTGGTCGGGGTCGAGCCCCAGCGCCCGGAAGTTGTCCTCGATCTCCAGGCTCACGAAGCCGTGCAGCCGGCTCCAGGCGGTGACCGCGCGCAGCGCCACCGTGGGGTCGATGTCGTGCGCGCCGCGTCTGCGCGCCCAGCCGAGCAGGTCGTCGGCGAGCTGCGGCTCCGGCGCGGGGCCCGGTCCGGC
>NZ_JBEZGQ010000836.1:0-3707 GCF_040650095.1 Actinoplanes sp. NPDC048791
CCCCGGCGTTGGGGGACGCGCACCTGCCGGGTCAGCGGGGGGTCCGGGGGGCCCTGGACACGGGGGGCCGGGGGCCCGGCCGCACGGCTCTCGCGGCGTACGTCGTACCCCGGGCCGGCACGTCCGGCACCGGGCTGCCGGACCGGATCGCCGCCCACCTGCGCGGCCGGGTCCCGGCCCACCTGGTTCCCAGTCACATCCACGTCGTGGCCGAGCTCGCCTACACCGCGAGCGGCAAGGTCGATCGGCGCGCGAGCAAGGAGATGCTGTCATGAACGTCCACCAGGCGACCGACCTGTTCCGGCGGGTCCTGGAGAACCCGCGGGTCAGCGAGCAGGACGACTTCTTCCACCTGGGCGGCGACTCGCTCCTGGCGACCCGGGTGCTCAGTGCCGTGGCCCGAGAGCACGGCGTCGAGCTGACCTTCGAGGACTTCCTGCTCGCCCCCACCCCGGCCGCGCTGGCCAGCACGGTCACGGGGGCGCCCCGATGAGCGTCGTGGTGATCGGCGCCGGGCTGGCCGGGCTGACCGCCGCCACCGACCTGGCCGCCGCCGGGGTGGAGACCACCGTGCTGGAGGCCCGCGACCGGGTCGGCGGACGCACCCACGGCATCGAGGTGGCGCCGGGCGCGTGGGCCGACGCCGGGGCGGCGTACCTGGGTGACCGGCACACCGAACTGCACAAGCTGCTGGCCGGGCTGGGGTTGTCGGCGACACCGACCGCGATGTGGGGCGGCAGCCGGTTCGCGCTGGGCAGCGGCGAGAAGACCCGGGCCGGCCGGTTCCCGCCGCTCAACGCGGTCGCCCTCGGCGAGCTGTTCGACCTGCTCTACGACCTGACCGCGCGGGTCCGGCCGGACGCGCCGTGGCGAACCCCGGACGCGGCCGCCCTGGACACCGTCACGGCCGCGGAGTGGGCCGCCGGCAACCTGCGACACCCGGACGCGCGGCTGTTCTTCCCGTTGTTCCTGGGCGAGATGATGGCCGCCGACCCGGCCTCGGTGTCGGTCCTGCACATGGCGCTCTACCTGCGCTCGGGCGGTGGGATCAGATACCTCAACGCGTTCGCCGGCGGCGCGCAGCAGGACCGGGTGCTCGGCGGCGCCCACCAGGTCGCCGAACGGCTCGCCGCGCAGCTCGGCGCCCGGATCCGGCTGAACCGGCCGGTCCACGCGATCCATCAGCAGAACGGCCGGGTGAGCGTGCACACCGGCACCGGCGAGCACCACCACGGCGACGCGGTCGTGGTGGCGGTGCCGCCGGTGCTGGCCCAGGCCATCGACTACCGGCCGGGCCTGCCGGCACCCCGGGCCACCACGGCCACCGGGCGGGGCTGCGCGGTGAAGGTGCAGATCGTCTACCGGGAGCCGTACTGGCACGCGCACGGGCTGTCGGGCTGGTCGGTGAGCGCCACCGGCCCGCTGTTGTCCACGGTGGACGACTCGCCGCCCGGGGGCGACGCCGGGGTGCTGACCGGGTTCGTGACCGGCGCCGAGGCGTACCGGTTCGCGGCGCTGGACCCCGCGGCCCGCGAGGCCGAGGCCCTGCACCAGGTCGCCGAGCTGTTCCCCCGGCTGCCGGCGCCGGTCGCCGTGCACGTCAGCGACTGGGTCAACGAGCCCTACAGCCGGGGCTGTTACGCGGCCGTGTTCGGGCCCGGCGACTGGTCGCGGCTCGGTCCGCACCTGAGCACCCCGCACGGCCGGGTGCACTGGGCCGGCACGGAGACGAGCACCGAGTTCTTCGGGCTCATGGAGGGTGCCATCCGCTCGGGTCACCGGGTCGCCGCGGAAATCCTGTCCAGCCACGAAACCGCAAGGAGAAAGCGATGACCGACAGTCCGATCGCCCCGCTCGACGTGCGCCGGCAGTTCATGACCGAACCGGACCTGGGCGCCGGGAACTTCCTCGACCACGCCGTCCGGTCCAACCCGAACCGGGCGCTGCCGCTGATCTACACGCACAGCGTCGACCACCGGGGCCAGGTGACGCTGCGCGGGCACAGCCTGTTGGAGCTGGCCGCCCTGCGCGACCGGTACGCCCGGTGGTACCGGGCCAACGGGGTCCGGGCCGGCGACCCGGTCGGCATCGTGGTCGCCGAGGGACTGGAACCGCTGATCCACTACCTGGCCCTGACCGCGCTGGGGGCCATCCCGGCGATGATCAACGACGCCATGCGGATGGACGTGCTGCTCCGCTACCTCGAGCACGTCGGCGTGGTCGGGGTGGTCGCCGACGACACCACGCGGCTGGCCTCGGCGTACCGGGCCGACCCGGCCACCCGGCCCCGGTTCCTGACGCTCGCCGCCGAGATCCAGGCCTTCGACGACACCGGTACGCAGCTGCCCGAGCAGTACCCGTACCGGCACGGGCCCGACGACGTGTGCGCGCTGATCCACTCGTCGGGCACCACCGGCAGCCCCAAGTCCACCATCCTCGGGCACCGCAGCTTCTGGGACGGCAAGCAGGCGCGGATGACCCGGTTCCCGGCCGAGCCGTACGACCGGCTGATGTCGCTGATGCCGCACACGCACGCCGGCGGGCTCAGCTACTTCCTCACCGCGATCCTGCTCGGCCTGCCCACGGTGGTGATGGCCGACTGGCGGCGCAGCGTGGTCGAGCCGGTGATGGAGACGTTCCAGCCGACCATGCTGGCGTCGTTCCCGCGTACCTTCGTCGAGCTGGCCACCGGCGACCTGCCGGTGCGCGGCGCGGCCCGGGTGCACTCCTGGTTCAACACCGGCGACTCCGCCCACTACGGCCACATCCGGCGCCTGGTCGGCCTGGGTGAACGCCCGGCCGGGCTGCTCGCCGCCTGGCTGCTGCCGCAGGACCGGGCCGCGGACGGCGCGCTGCCGGGCTCGCAGTTCATCGACGGGCTCGGCTCCTCCGAGATGGGCATGGCCCTGTTCGGCGGGCTGAGCACCCCGGAGACGCCGCGCAACGACAGGTGCGTCGGCAAACCGCAGGACGCCGTGATCAAGGCGGCGGTGCTCGACGACGACGGCAACGAGCTGCCCGACGGCACGGTCGGCCTGCTCGGCGTGATCACCCCGTCCCGGACGCCCGGGTACTGGAAGAACGCGCGGCTCACCGAGAGCTTCGAGCTCAACGGCTACTGGCTGACCGGGGACGTGGCCCGCCGCGACGCCGAGGGCAACTACTACCACCTGGACCGTACGGTCGACGTCATCGACACCCTGGCCGGGCCGGTCTACAGCCTGCCGCTCGAGGAGGTGCTGATCGCCGACTGCGCCGACCTGGTGCTGGACTGCTCGGTGGTGGGCGTACCGGCGCCCGACGGCTGCGGCCAGATCCCGATCGCCGTGGTCCGCCCGCAGGCCGGCGCGGCCGCGGCCACCGCCGAGCTGATCCTGGAGAAGGCGAACAAGGAGCTGTCGGCGGCCGGGCTGGCCACCCTCGCCGCGGTGGTGATCGAGGATCTCCCGCTCGGTCCCACCGGGAAGGTGCTCAAGCGGGAACTGCGCACCCGGCACGCCGGCATGTTCCACCAGCGCGACCGGGATCCGGTCGGGCCGGTCAGCGGTTGAGATAGGCGGCCAGGCCGCCGAGCTCCTCGCTGGCGATGAACACCGACCGCACGTTGATGATGGCCTCCTCGACGTGGGCGGGGCAGCCCCAGGCCGCGTCGCCCCAGGAATCGGCGATCTTGAGCTCGGCCGGTGCGTCGCACCCCGGGGTGCCGC
>NZ_JBEZGQ010000837.1:0-3695 GCF_040650095.1 Actinoplanes sp. NPDC048791
GGGGAACTCAGCCGACAGGCCGGCGTACACGGCCGACACCAGGGCACGGTCCGCGGCGCGGCGCCCGGCGCGTCGGTCTTCGTCCAGTCCGTGCTGGACGCCGCCGGCCGGCTCTCCGGCCTGCCCGTCGACCTCAACGACCTGCTGGCCGAGGCCTACGCCGCGGGCGCCCGGATCCACAACAACAGCTGGGGTGCGGAGGCCGGCTCGGTCTACCGGATGAGCTCGCTGGAGATCGACGAGTTCGTCAGCGAGCACCCGGACATGCTCGTCGTCGTCGCCGCGGGCAACGCCGGGCGGGCCCTGGCTCCCCGGCACGTGCCGGCCGGCTTCGTCGACCTCTTCTCGGTGACCGCGCCGGCCACCGCCAAGAACGCCCTGACCGTCGGCGCGAGCCGCAGCACCCGGGGCGTGCCCGACCTGACCTGGCGCGAGTGGTCCCCGGCCGGTTTCCCGGACGCCCCGATCGGCGACGAGCGGCTCGGCGGCGACCCGGACTCGCTGGCCGCGTTCAGCAGCCGGGGACCGTGCCAGGAGCACGACCGGATCAAGCCGGACCTGGTGGCGCCGGGCACCTGTGTCGTGTCCACCCGGTCCGCCCTCGCCCCGGACCGCTCCTTCTGGCGGGACTGGGACGACAACTACGCGGTGCTGGGCGGCACCAGCATGGCCGCGCCGCTCGTCGCCGGAGCCGCGGCCCTGGTCCGGGAGTGGTTCACCGGCCACGCCCACGTGCCGAGCGCCGCTCTGCTGAAGGCGTCGCTGCTCAACGGCACCCGCTGGCTCGGCGGGCGGGACGCGGCGGCGCAGCATCCGTACCCGCCCAACTGCCACCAGGGCTTCGGCCTGCTCGACCTGGCCGGCGCCCTGCCCGCCATGTACGCCGACACCTGGGCGGCCGCCTCCCCCGGCCGGTCGCTGGACCGGCTCGGGCAGACCGTCCGGCTGACGCTGCATCGCACCGATCCCGGCCCGCTGCGCGTCTGCCTGGCCTGGACCGATCCGCCCGGGCGCGGCATCCAGCACGCGCTCAGCCTGGTCGTGGTGCACCTCACGGACGGGCGCCGCTGGTCCGGCAACGAGCAACGCCGCACCGCCTACGCGACCGCCGACACCGCCAACAACGTGCAGATCGTCCGCCTCGACCGGGCCGGGCCGGGCGACTACTCGATCGAGGTGACCGCCGTGTCGGAGCTGCTCTTCGGGCCGCAGGACTTCGCGGTGGCCGTGACCGGCGGGCCCACCGACGTGCCCGGCGCCGGATGGCAGGGACAGCCGTGAACGCGGCGCGCGCGGCGCTGGCCGCCGAGTACCGCGAGCTGCTGCGGGCCCAGGGCCTGGAGGACCTCGTCGGGCGGACCGCCACGCCCGAGGAGGAAGCACTCCTGATCGCCCGGATCACGGAGCAGGCACAGCGATCGGCGGCCGACTACGGCGAACGGAATCTGCTGCCGCCCGAGCCGCCCGAGCCGCGCGGCGGCGGACCGCGGGACCGCTACGCCGCCACCTCGGAGCGGATCGAGCGGGCGGTCCGTGAGCTCAGCGGGGAGCTGCCCGGCCCGGTGTACGTCGGCGAGTACCCCCACCGGTCGTTCAACGCCGAAGCGCTCGCCGCCCGCCACGGCACGCTGCTGCTGATCAACACCGGCCTGCACTACCTGCTCGTCGAGGTGGCCCTCGCGCTCAACACCAGAGTGCGGGTGGCCGAGCGGCGCCCGGACGGCGGCTATGACGTCCAGCCGACCACCGAGGCCATGGAACGCCGCCGGCGGCAGGCGGACGAGAACCTGGTCGGCTCGCTGGCGGCGTACGTGCTGCACACGGATCCCGGGCGCGGCGGCAAGCAGGAGGTCGACGGCACCACCCGCGGCGCGCTGAGTTATCTCTACGCCGGCGCCGCGGAGACCTTCGCCGTGGCCCACGAGTACGGCCACTTCCTGGCCGGGCACCTCACCCGTACCGGCCGGCGCCCGAGCGGTACCGAGTGGCTGCGCAAGAGTCACGACCAGGAGTTCGAGGCGGACGAGATCGGGATGCTGCTCGCCCTGAAAGCCCTGGAGTACGACGAGCAGGAACAGAGCCCGTTGTTGCGCAAGTCCATCGCGGTGACCGGGACGTTCCTGTTCTTCGCGGTCGACCACCTGCTGAACCGCGTGCGCGACGAGGTGCCGGAGCTCGGCGGCGCGGCGATCGTCGCGGACCACCCGCCGTCGGACGCCCGGGCCGCCACCCTGCGCCGGACTCTGACCGAGCTGGAGGGGCCGGACATCTTCCAGCTGGTCGACGCCACCATCCCGATCCTGGCCGAGCACGAAGGTGAGATCATCGCCAGCCTGCGCCGGCTGCTGCGGGCGGCTAAGTGACCACGACGGCGGCGAAGGACTCGCCGGCTCGCAGGCGGCGGACGAGGTCCAGCACGGCATCGGCACCGCCGTGCGCGGCGGCCCAGCGGTCCACCACGCAGGCACTGTCGCGGTAAAAGTCCGTCGAGGGCGCAGCGCCGGCGCGCACAGCCGCCAGCGCTTGGGCGTAGTCGATCGGGCAGCGTTCGCCGGGCGGCTTCGCGGTCAGGTAGCGGGGATCGTCCGAGACCAGCACCGCGATGCCCTCGTGGAACCAGCGCGGCACCTGGTCGTAGCGGGAGTCGAGCCGCCGGTACAGCTCCGCGTGGGTCAGCTCGTGGCTGGCGATCACCACGTCGGCGCCGCCCGGGGACAGCGCCAGCGCACGGTCCCGCAGGGCCTGTCCCTTCTCGCCGCCACCGCCGATGTGCTCGTAGCACTCCGCGCTGAGGCAGACCAGGACGCGGGGGCTGCTGCGCATCGCACCGAGGTAGTCGCTGACCCGCTGCCTCGCCGCCGCGATCATGTCCACCACCTGACGCCGCTGCTCGGGCGTCGCGCCGTCGTCGACGTAGACGTCCGGTGCGGCCTGACGCAGCCCGTAGCAGCCGGGACAGGCGGCCGCGACGGCGATCGGGTAGAGCACCACGAGCGCGGCCACGGCGGCCACCAGGACCGCGGCGAGCGCGGCGACTACAAGCCGCTTCTTCGACAACACTGCTCCTCAAGCGTCACGGCGGACAAAGACCAGCCAGGCGGCAGCGACGCACCCCGCGGCCCAGCACGACAGGGTGAGCAGGCCGCCGGCCCGGCCCAGGGCGGCCGGGCCGCCGGGCAGGCCCACGAGGCTGAGTGCCGCGTCGTGCGGCAGGTACTTCACCAGCCCCGGGACGACGCCGCGGAGCATCGGTGCCACCAGCAGAGCCGCGACGGACAGCACGGCGAGCGGGGTCACCACGGTCCGCACGATGACCGCGAAGCCGTAGCCGACCAGCGCGAGCAACAGGTACGCGCTCACCAGCGCGGCCAGGCCGGTGCCGGCGGCGGCACGCGGAAACGGCAGCCCCACCAGGACGGCCGCGAGCACGCTGACCAGCGCGCACACAGCGGACTTGGCGGCGAACAGCCGGGTCCGGCCGGGCACGGCGAGCAGGCTGACCCGGACCTGCCCGCCGCGGAACTCGCTGCCGGCGGCGAAGACCGCGATCGAGACGAAGACGTAGACCGGGGCCAGCAGCGGGGCGCCGAGCCGGGCGATCGGGACCGGGCCGTCCGGACCGGCGACGCGGACGGCATCCGTCGCGGCGAGGACGCCGAGCCCACCGTTGACGGCGAGCGCGCCGGTCAGGGCGA
>NZ_JBEZGQ010000838.1:0-3222 GCF_040650095.1 Actinoplanes sp. NPDC048791
CGTTGATCACCCCCGGCCGGGGTGATCAACGCAGCGGGGCTGAGCCGATCACGCTGTCGTCTGGGAGGCCGCCAGGATGAACACGAACACGACCCAGAGCACGCTCAGCACGGTGAAGACGATGCCGAGCCAGAAGCCCGCCTTGGCCAGGCCGGCGCCCTGCTCGCCGGTCTGCCGGATCTGCCGCTTGGCCACGGCGCCGAACACGATGCCCAGGGGCGCGAAGATGAAGGCGAAGACCAGGGCGAGGATCGCCATCACGTTGGTGCCGGCGACCGCTCCGCCGGCGTGCTGCTGGGTCGGGGAATTCATCGGCTGCGCTTCCATGGTCCCTCCTCGTTGTCCAATGCGGACAACGGCATACCCACGGCCGCCGAATTCAATACCTGGGTGTCCAGAAGGGACCCTCATGCGGTTCAGCCCGGCGCCTTCCGGCTCAGGTGTTCCCAGGTCCGGTACTCCTGCGTGCGGGCCTGGTCCAGCTGCTGGACCAGGTCGTACGAGGCGGAGCCGACGATCAGCCGCAGCGGCGGCTCCGCCAGCCCGGCCAGCTCCATGACCACCGGGGCGGCGATGCCCGGGTCGGGGCCGGCGTCCTCGCCCCACATCTCGGCCAGCTGGACGCGCAGCGGCTCGTACTCGGGACGTGGCCCGGTCATGGTGGTGCCCCGGGTGAACAGGTCGGTGCCGTAGCCGCCCGGCTGCACGATCGTCACCTTGACCCCGAACGGCGCCACCTCCATCGCCAGCGCCTGGCTCAGCGAGTCGAGCGCCGCCTTGCTGGCCGCGTAGAACCCTGTCGAGGCGAAGCCACCGCCGGAGCCCATCGAGGTGACCTGCAGGAGGTGGCCCGATCCCTGCGCCCGCAGGTGCGGCACCACGGCCTGGGCCACCCACAGAGCGCCGAAGAAGTTGACGTCGAACTGGGCCCGGACCTCCTCCTCGGTGGCTTCCTCGATCATGCCGAGCAGCATCACTCCGGCGTTGTTGACCACGACGTCGAGCCGGCCGAACGCCGCCGCCGCCCGGTCCACCACCGCCCGTACGGCAGCACGGTCCGACACGTCCAGCGTGAGCCGGACCAGCTTCTCCGGGTGAGCGCCGGCCAGGTCGTCCAGGGGGCTGAGGTCGCGGGCGGCGGCCACGACGCACTCTCCGGCCGTGAGCGCCGCCTCCGTGAAGGCGCGGCCCAGGCCTCTCGACGCGCCGGTGATGAACCACACCCGGGCAGTTGTCATGCGACCCCCTCGATCCTACGAGACGAGACGGACCGTCTCGCGCTTGACGAGTATGCGCGCTCATGAGCGGCCTGGCAAGACGGAGCGTCTAGGCTCCCGGACGTGTCCCGTCCCAGCACTCCGAATCCCGCCCGGCGCAGCGAGCGGTCGCGCCGGGCCATCCTCGACGCCGCCCGGGAGCTGGTCGCCGAGCTGGGCTACGCGAAGATCTCGATCGAGGCCATCGCCGCCCGGGCCGGGGTCGGCAAGCAGACCATCTACCGGTGGTGGCCGTCCAAGGGTGCGGTGATCTTCGATGCGTTCCTGGCGCTCAGCGAGGCCGCGGACGGGGACGGCATCCGCCTGCCCGACACCGGCGACATCGCGGCCGACCTCAGGACCGTCATGCGGGCCACCGTGGCCGAGTTCGCCGATCCGGCCTTCGAGGCACCCATCCGAGCGCTCACCATGGAGATCGTCGCCGACCCGAGCCTGACGGCCCTGTACCGGGAGAAGCTGGCCGGACCCGTCGACGAAGCCAAGAAGGAGCGGCTGCGCATCGCCCAGCAGGCGGGCCAGGTGGCCGCGGACGCCGACCTGGACCTGGTGCTGGAGGTGCTGTACGCACCGCTTTTCCAACGCTGGCTGCACCGGTCCGGGCCGCTGACCGCGGAGTACGCCGACGCGCTCGTGGACATCACCCTCCGCGCGTTCAGGCCGTGACCGTGTTCTGGCGCAGCTTGCCGATCGCGGCGCCGAGGTCGGTCTCGATGCCGCCGGGCTGTTGCAGACCCTTGTCGAGCAGCAGCCGGACGAACGGCCGGTGCTCCGGCCGCCCGGCGGTGGCGAAGTACGCGGCCAGCCCGGCCGCCAGCTCCTCGTCGGCCGGCAGCGTGGCCCGGTCGACCAGCTCCTTGATGCCGGTGACGGCGACCTTGTCGAAGGCCGCGATCCGCCGGGCGAACGCGTCGGTGACGGCCTCGATGTCGGCGTCCGGGACGAGCCGGTTCACGTAGCCGTACTCGGCGGCGGCCCGGGCGGAGATGTCCTCGCCGCCGAGCAGGATCTCCAGGGCCCGCCCGCGGCCGACCAGCCGGCCCAGCCGGGCCATCGGCCCGCCACCCGGGACCGCGCCGACCCCGATCTCGAACTGGCCCAGGACCGCCTGCTCGGAGGCGAAGCGGATGTCGGTGGCGAGCACGAACTCGCTGCCCGCGCCGCGGGTGCGGCCCCGGATCTCGGAGATCGTGGCCACCGGCACCCGGCTCAGCCGCACGAAGTTGTCCAGGTACGGGTGCAGGCCCGTGGGTCCCGGCGTCATCCGGGCCACGCGGGCGTTGTCGGCCAGGAAGTCCCAGTGGGCCATGAAGTAGCCCGGCCGGTCGCTGCGGAAGACGACGACCGTGAGGTCCGGGTCGTTCTCGATGCGCCCGATGAGCGCGCCGAGCTGCTCGACGGTGTCGGGGTCCAGGAGGACCACCAGGGGTCAGCGGCCGAGGTGCACGTAGGACGCCCAGAGACGCGGCATCGCGGGGAAGCGCCGGCGTAGTTCGCGTACCGTCTCGTGCAGGGCCCCGGCGGAGGCGGCGGCGTCCAGGCGGCCGGACGTGATGATCCGGCGGTAGACGTCGCTGCTGAGCGCGGCGGCCCGCAGGTCGGGCACCGACCACAGGGTGCCCACGACCCGCCGGTAGCCCACGTAGTGCAGCGCCGCGGCGACGGTCAGCGCCTCGTCGAGCAGCCGCACCCCGCCGGCGGCCGTCTTGCAGGCGGAGAGGAAGGCGAAGTCGCCCCGCGAGCCGGCGGTGACCGCGCGCAGGTCGGCCACCGTGAGGAAGCCGTCGTGCACGGCCAGCCCGCTGCGGCTCGGATCCCGTGGATTCTGCAGGCCGTGGCAGCTGAAGTGCGCCACCCGGTGCCGGGCGACCAGCGCGGCGACGTGCTGCGCGAGCTGACCGGCGGTGAGCTCACCGAGCTGAGCGACGGCCGAGCGACCCGCGCCGCC
>NZ_JBEZGQ010000838.1:3232-3691 GCF_040650095.1 Actinoplanes sp. NPDC048791
GCTCGCGCAGCACGTCCAGCTCGCGGACGGCGCTCGGCAGCGGTTGCAGTCCCGGCGTGGCCGGCTGGATGACGGCCAGGACCTCGGTGCCGGGGGTGCCGGACTCCGGGCCGGCCGCGTCGGCGAGCATCCGGACAGTCGGCGTGTACGAGGACACCACCCGGTCGAGCGCGCACTCGAGGCCGTCGGCGCTGGTCGCGGCGTGCAGCGGCAGCAGCATCAGCGGTCCGGTCGGGCACCACCACACACGGTGGCCGGGCTCCTCGGCGCCGAGCTCCGCCAGCACCGGGGCGACCACGGCCTCCCACAGCCACGCCAGGGTGGCAGTGAGCGCGGCGTCGTGGGCGGCTCGGCCCTCGCCACGGTCGGCGGCCTCGTGGGCGGCCAGGCACTCGTTGGTGCGGTCGTACGCGTCGTCGAAGGTGAGCTCCGGCAGCCGGACGACGCGGACGCCGTCCC
>NZ_JBEZGQ010000839.1:0-3679 GCF_040650095.1 Actinoplanes sp. NPDC048791
CTGCTGGCCGCCCGCAGCCTGGGCCTGGTCAAGGTCAACGAGGCCGACCTGCCCGAGACCGCCGCCCGGCTGGACGCCGACGCCGAGCGCTGCCGGGCCGGCGCCGAGTCCTTCGTCAACCCGGCGAAGTCGCTGGCGCTGGGCCTGGCCGGCTCGATCCCGATCGTGTGGGGCTCGTCCCCGCTGGCCACGGTCGCCGCCCGGCGCTTCGCCGACACCCTGGCCGCCAACGCCCGCTATCCGGTGATGGCCGGTGCGCTGGGTGAGGCCGGCCGCGGCCGGGTCGGCCTGCTCGACGGGCCGTTCGGCGGCCTGGCCGAGTCGTCGCGCGACATCTTCGCCGACCCGGACGAGCTGGCGGAGCTCAGCACCCGGCTGCGGCTGGTGGTGCTGCGCGACGGCGGGCTCAACCCCGAGGAGGAGGCCGACGAGCCGGTGGCCGTCGAGGAGCGCCGCGCCGACGCGGTGCAGACCCTCGCGGAGCGCCGCGGCGTGCGCTGCGACGTGGTCACCGCCGAGGGCGGCTCGGCCCTGGAACGGCTCGCGTCGCTGGTCGCCGTGCCCGACTTCGCCTCGATCTACCTGGCGCTGGCCCACGGCCTGGACCCGATGGCCGTGCCGGCCATCAACGAGATGAAGGAGCTGAGCAACCCGATGCCGGAGGGACTCCAGTGAGCGCGGGCGGCGGCACCAAGGCGATCATCGCCGCCCTCGCGGCGAACCTGGGCATCGCGGCCACCAAGTTCGTGGCCTGGCTGCTGACCAGCTCGTCGTCGATGCTGGCCGAGTCCATCCACTCGGTCGCCGACTCCGGCAACCAGGCGCTGCTGCTGCTCGGCGGCAAGCGCGCGCAGCGCAAGGCCACCCCGGAACACCCCTTCGGGTACGGCCGGGAGCGCTACATCTACGCGTTCATCGTCTCCATCGTGCTGTTCAGCGTCGGCGGCCTGTTCGCGCTGTACGAGGCGTACCACAAGATCCAGGAGAAGGAGGGCATCCACGAGTGGCAGTGGGTGCCGGTGACCGTCCTGGTCGTGGCGATCGGCCTGGAGAGCTACTCGTTCCGGACGGCCATCAAGGAGTCCAACCACACCCGCGGCAAGACCTCCTGGGTCAACTTCGTACGCCGGGCCAAGGCTCCGGAGCTGCCGGTGGTGCTGCTGGAGGACGCGGGCGCGCTGATCGGCCTGGTGTTCGCGCTGTTCGGCGTGGTGCTGACCCTGATCACCGGCAACGGCGTCTGGGACGGCATCGGCACCGCGGCCATCGGCCTGCTGCTGGTCACCATCGCGGCCATCCTGGCCCTGGAGACCAAGAGCCTGCTGCTCGGCGAGGGCGCCAACCCGGAGGACGTCGCCAAGATCCAGCAGGCGATCATGGCCGGTCCCGGCGTCGAGCGGATCATCCACATGAAGACGCTGCACCTGGGCCCCGAGGAGCTGCTGGTGGCCGCGAAGATCGCGGTGCAGCCGTCGGAGCTCGCCGCGGATGTGGCCCGGCACATCAACGAGACCGAGGTACGGATCCGCCAGGCGCTGCCCATCGCCCGCGTGATCTACCTGGAGCCCGACATCTACCACCCGCAGGCCGGGGCGGTCTCGGCGGCCGAGGCCGGCACCCTGCCCGCGACGGCGTAACTCTTCACGAAACGGGGCGGCTGTGGCTGCTGTTCTCCCCCTGCGGGGTGTCATCCGGCCGTACGCCTGGGGCTCGCGGAGCGCGCTGGCCGAGCTGCAGGGCCGGCCGGCGCCCACCGACGCTCCCGAGGCGGAGCTGTGGCTGGGTGCCCATCCGGGTGACCCGTCCACGGTGACCGGGCCGGACGGCCCGGTCAGCCTGGCCGCGCTGATCGGTGACGACCCGAAGGGTCAGCTGGGCGCCGAGGTCGCCGACGAGTTCGGGGCCCGGCTGCCGTACCTGATGAAGGTGCTGGCCGCCGAGGCGCCGCTGTCACTGCAGGCCCACCCGGACGACGAGTACGCGAAGCAGGCGTACGCGGCCCAGGAGGCCGACCCGCAGGCGCCGCGCAACTACACGGACGCGCACCACAAGCCGGAGATGCTGGTCGCGCTCACGCCGTTCGACGCGCTCTGTGGTTTCCGGGCCCCGGACGTGTCCGCGGCGGTCCTGGAGGGTCTGCGCATCCCGCGCCTGGCCCCGGTGATCGCGGCCCTGCGGGCTGGTCCGGCCGGGCTGCGTGACGCCGTCCAGGTGCTGCTGACCTGGCCGGCGGACGACCGCGCAGCCCTGATCGGGGACGTGCTCACGGCGGCCCGCGCCGACGGCGAGTACGCCCGGAGCTACGCCCTCGCTCGCGACCTGGCCGGCCGCTACCCGGACGACCCGGGTGTGCTGGTCGCCCTGCTGCTCAACCAGGTCCGCCTGGCGCCGGGCGAGGCGATCTACATGCCGGCCGGCAACCTGCACGCCTACCTGAGCGGCACGGGCATCGAGATCATGGCGGCCAGCGACAACGTCCTGCGCGGCGGGCTGACCCCGAAGCGGGTGGACGTCGACGAGTTGCTGCGCGTGCTGCGCTTCGAGGTCCTGGCCGAGCCGATCCTGCCGGCGACGCAGGTCGCGCCGGGCGTGCAGACGTGGTCGGTGCCGGTGCGCGAGTTCGCGCTCTACCGGCTCGAGCTCACGCCGGCCGGCCCGCCGTTGCCGCTGCCGGGGGAGGGGCCGCGCATCGTCCTGGGCGTTCGCGGCGACGTGTTCGTGGCCGAGGCGGTCGACGGCACGCCGGTCGAGGTGACGCCCGGGACGGCGGCCTATGTCCCGGCCGAGACGGGTCCGGCCACGGTGGCCGGCGTCGGCGAGGTCTTCGTGGCGGCCGTCGCCTCCTGACCCGTACGCGCCTCTGCGAGGATTTCTCGCATGGGTAGTGCTGAGAACATCGACATCCGCCCGGGCGCCGTCGCTGACGTGCCGATCGTGCTGGAGTTGCTCGACAAGGCGGTCCGCTGGCTGGTGGCGCGGGGCCGGCCCGGTCAGTGGGGCACTGAACCGCTGTCCGCCCGGCCCCAGCTCCACGCCTCGACCAGCGACGCGGCCCGGGCCGGCAATCTGTTCCTGGCGTACCTCGGCGGGCAGCCGGTGGGTGCGCTGACGGTGGGCAACACGCCCGCCTACGTCCCGCCGGCTCCGGAGCCCGAGCTGTACGTGAACCTCCTGGTCACCGATCGCGACCACCCGGGACACAACGTCGGCGGACGGCTGCTGGACCACGCCCGGCAACTGGGCCGGGCGCGCGGGGCAGTCCTGCTGCGGGTGGACTGCTACGCCGGCGACGATCAGGCGCTGATCCGCTACTACGAAGGTCAGGGATTTCAGCGGGTCGGTCTGTTCGAGGTTGCCCGGGACAACGCCGCCGCCTGGCCCGGGCAGCTGCTTCAGGACCGCCTCGATGACGCGCCGTCACCCGCTGCGGACGCCACAACTTAAGGATTCGACCCGAAATTTGCCGATTTGCTTGACATGGCGTGTGCGGAGTGTGAATCTATAAACACGCAGCGTCATTGGTGATCGGGGGGTCCCACGGACGCGCGCGGTACCAAACCGGGGGGATGAACGGGGCGGCGGATCTTCGGATCCGTCGCCCCGTTCGCTGTCCGGAACCCGAAGGCCGGGGCCTGCCGGACGATCCTCCCGGCGGCCGCGACGCCGACAACGTGTCGCG
>NZ_JBEZGQ010000840.1:0-3679 GCF_040650095.1 Actinoplanes sp. NPDC048791
TGGGGCTCCGCCGGCGGTGGGTGCCCGCTTCGCCGCGGGGGGCCGCCGCCGGGGGGGTGCTGGCCGGCCGGCCCCCGCCGGCCCGCTGGTCCGCCTCGATGCGCTCGGTCAGCACCTGGCGGAGCTGGGCGAAGCGCCGGCCGAAGAACTCGCGGGACGGCTCGTGGCCCTCCTCCAGCGCGCCCGCCACCAGCGTCGAGTAGAGCTGGACCAGGCCGGGCACGCCGTGGTTGCGGCGGGCCGCGTGGGTCATCAGCCCGACCACCGAGACGTCCGGGGGCAGCCGGTCCTCGGCGACAGAGCGTTCCTCGGCGGCCCGGTAGACCTCGATGAGCAGTTCCTCGCGGGAGGCGAAGTAGTGCTTGAGCGCCGCGTGCGAGACCCCGATGGCCTCGCCGATGGCGCGCAGCGAGGTGCCCTCGGCGCCGCGTTCGGCGAAGACCTCGATGGCCCGGTCGAGGATCTCGCGCCGGCGGCGCACCCCTTTGTCGTACGCGCCGCGCCGGGTGATCTCGGGGACCTCGTCCATCGCGCCATCGTAGGCCACAAAAACTTCCATGCGGAGGTTTTCATTGTTACGGTCGGGTCATGACACTCGACGTTCCCGCGCTGCTCGCCGCACTCACCCTCGAGGAGAAGGCCACCCTGCTGGACGGGGCCGACTTCTGGCGTACGCAGCCGGTCGAGCGTCTCGGCATCCCCGGCGTGATGGTCACCGACGGGCCGCACGGCCTGCGCAAGCAGGCCGGCGAGTCGGACCACGTCGGCCTCAACGACAGCGTCCCGGCCACCTGCTTCCCGCCGGCCGCCGGGCTCGCCTCGACCTGGAACATCGACCTGCTGGGCCGCATCGGGGTGGCGCTGGGCCGGGAGTGCCGCGCCGAGCAGGTCGCCGTGCTGCTCGGCCCGGGGGTCAACATGAAGCGCTCGCCGCTGTGCGGGCGCAACTTCGAGTACTTCTCCGAGGACCCGCTGCTGGCCGGCGAGCTCGGCGCGGCCCTGGTCAACGGCCTGCAGAGCACCGGGGTGGGCGCCTCGCTCAAGCACTTCGCCGCCAACAACCAGGAGACCGACCGGATGACGGTCTCGGCCGACGTCGACGAGCGGACGCTGCGCGAGATCTACCTGCCGGCCTTCGAGCGGGTGGTCACCCAGGCGCAGCCCTGGACGGTGATGTGCGCCTACAACAAGATCAACGGCACGTACGCGAGTGAGGATCCCTGGCTGCTCACCCAGGTGCTGCGCGACGAGTGGGGCTTCGAAGGGCTGGTCGTCTCCGACTGGGGCGCGGTCAACCGCCGGGACGCCGGGGTGGCCGCCGGGCTGGACCTGGAGATGCCGTCGTCCGGTGGCGCCGGCACCCGGGTCATCCTGGACGCCGTCCGGGCCGGCACGCTGAGCGAGGCGGACGTCGACCGGGCAGCGACCCGGGTCCTGACACTGATCAACCGGTCCCTGCCCGCGCTGCAGGACGGCCAGACCTTTGACGCCGACGCCCACCACGCGCTCGCCCGTGAGGCCGCCGTGGCCAGCGCGGTGCTGCTCAAGAACGAGGGCGGGATCCTGCCGCTCGACCCCGCGGGCGGCGGCCCGGTCGCGGTCATCGGCGAGTTCGCCCGGACGCCGCGGTTCCAGGGCGCCGGATCCTCGCAGGTGAACCCCACCCGGGTGGACACCGCGCTGGACGCCCTGCGAGCCGCCCTCGACGGGCGCCGCGCGGTCACCTTCGCCCCCGGCTTTATGATCGACGCCGAGGCCGCCGACGAGGGCCTGGTCGCCGAGGCGGTACGGGCCGCAGCCGCCGCCGACGTGGCCGTGCTCTTCCTCGGACTGCCCCCGTCGTACGAGTCCGAGGGCTACGACCGCGACCACATGGACCTGCCCGCCCACCAGCTCGACCTGCTGCACGCCGTGGCCGACGCCAACCCGCGCGTGGTCGTCGTGCTGTCCAACGGCTCGGTCGTCACCGTCGCGCCCTGGCAGGACCGCGCGCAGGCCGTGCTCGAAGGCTGGCTGCTCGGCCAGGCCGGTGGCAGCGCGACCGCCGACCTGCTGCTCGGCGCGGCCGATCCGGCGGGCCGGCTCGCCGAGACCGTCCCGGTGCGCTTCGCCGACAACCCGACCATCGGCGCGTTCCCCGGCGAGCTCGGCCACGTCCGGTACGGCGAGGGCCTGCTGATCGGCTACCGCTGGTACGACGCCCACCGCCTCGAGGTGGCGTACCCGTTCGGCCACGGCCTCTCCTACACCAGCTTCGGCTACAGCGACCTGTCCGTCTCCGTGCTCGCCGACGGCGACGATCCGCGGGTCGAGGTCAGCCTGACGGTCACCAACACCGGTACGCGCCCGGGCCGCGAGACGGTCCAGCTCTACGTCACCGACCCGCAGGCCACTGTCTATCGCCCCGAGCAGGAGCTGCGCGCGTTCACCCAGGTCGCGCTCGGTCCCGGTGAGAGCGCGCCGGTGAGCCTGACGCTGGGGGCGCGGGCGTTCGCGTTCTGGCACGAGGCGGCCCGCAACTGGGTGGTCGAGGGCGGCGAGTTCGGCGTCCGCGTCGGCGCGTCCTCACGCGACATCCGGCTCACCGGCACGGTCACGCTGACCGGCCAGGGCTACGCCGTGCCGCTGACCGCCGAGTCGACCGTGGACGTCTGGCTGGCCCACCCGGCCGCCGGCTCGTGGCTGCGCGAGCAGCTCGGCACGGGCCTGTTCACCGACATGCTCTCCGACCCGACCAACGGCCAGATGATGCGGGCCATCCCGCTGGTCCGGCTGTCGCGCTTCCCGGGCTTCCCGGTCACCGAGCCGGACGTCGAGGCCGCGGTGCAGCGGTTCAGCGCACAGTGACGGCAACCCTCGGCGCCGGACCGGCCGAGCAGGCCCGCCGGGCCCGGATCGCCGTCGCGGCGGTGTTCCTGACCAACGGGGCCCTGTTCGCCAACATCGTGCCGCGCTACCCGCAGATCAAGGAATCGCTGGAGCTGAGCAACGCGGCCCTCGGCTCGGCCCTGGGCGCGGGCGCGCTCGGCTCGCTGCTCGGCGGCCTGTTCGCCGCCACCGCGATCCGCCGGTTCCGGTCGTCGCGGACCGGGCTGGCCGGGATGCTGCTGATGGCGGTGGCGTTCATCCTGGTCGCGGTCGCGCCGGCCTGGTGGGTGCTGGCCGCGGTGTTCCTGGTGGCCGGGGCGGCCGACGCGATCGTCGACGTCGCGCAGAACGCGCACGGCCTGCGGGTGCAGCGCCTCTACGGCCGCTCGATCGTCAACTCGTTCCACGGCGTGTGGAGCATCGGGGCGGTGCTCGGCGGGCTCATGGGCTCGGCCGCGGCCGGTCTGGGGGTTCCGCTGGTCCTGCACCTGAGCGTGGCTGCGGTGCTGGTCGGGGGGATCCTGCTGGTCGCGTACCGGTTCATGCTGCCCGGACCGGAGGACGCCGAGCGGGCGGCGCCGCAGCCGGGTGCGGCCCTGCCGGGCCGGCGGTCCTTCGCCTGGCCGGCGGTACGGATGCTGGCCGCGCTCGGGGCACTGGCGGCCTTCGGGGCACTCGTGGAGGACGCCGGCTCCTCGTGGGGCGCACTCTACCTGACCGACTATCTCGGCGCCGGCGCGGCGACGGCCGGGCTCGCGTTCGTGGCGCTGCACGTGGCGATGACCGCCGGACGGTTGCTGGGCGACCGGGC
>NZ_JBEZGQ010000841.1:0-3673 GCF_040650095.1 Actinoplanes sp. NPDC048791
CCCGGGCGCCGACCCCGCGGCCGTCCAGCAGCTGGTCGGGGTCGCCCGCCGCTTCGCGGATCTACTGGTACGCCGGTACGGCCCGGACGGCACCGAAGCGATCTGCGGCCACCCGGAGATCGAGACCGCGCTCGTGGAGCTGTACCGCCTCACCGGCCACAAGCCGTACCTCGCGCTGGCGGCCCGGTTCGTCGACCTGCGCGGGCACGGCCTGATCGGCCAGGACAAGCTGGGCCCGCGCTACTACCAGGACCACCAGCCGGTCCGGACGGCCGACGAGGTCACCGGGCACGTCGTGCGCCAGCTCTACCTGCTGGCCGGCGCCGTCGACGTGGCCGTCGAGACCCACGACAGCGAGCTGCTGACTGCGGCCGAACGGCTGTGGGACTCGGCGCTGGGCAGCAAGACCTACCTCACCGGCGGGCAGGGCTCCCGGCACCGCGACGAGTCGTTCGGTGACCCGTACGAGCTGCCGCCGGACCGGGCCTACGCCGAGACCTGCGCGGCGATCGGCAGCTTCCAGTGGGCCTGGCGGCTGCTGCTGGCCACCGGCCGCGCCCGGTACGCCGACGAGATGGAACGGCTGCTGCACAACGGTATCGCCGGCAGCACCGGGGTCGACGGCACCTCGTTCTTCTACTCCAACCCGCTGCAGCTGCGCACCGGCCACGACGGCTCGCACGAGGACGCGCCCTCGCAACGGCTGGGCTGGTACTCCTGCGCGTGCTGCCCGCCGAACCTGGCCCGGCTGATGGCGTCGCTGCACGCGTACCTGGCCACCGGCGACGAAAGCGGCCTGCAGCTGCACCTGTACGCCACCGGCACGTTCGGCCCGGTCGAGGTGAGCACCCGCTACCCGTGGGACGAGCAGATCACCATCTCGCTCACCGAGGACGCGACGACGCCCTGGACGCTGGCCCTGCGGGTGCCGTCCTGGTGCGCCGACGCGCGGCTGACCGTCAACGGCGAGCCCGCCGCGACCGCCGCCGAGGACGGCTACCTGCGGCTGACCCGGGCCTGGCGGACCGGCGACCAGGTGGTCCTCACCCTGGCGATGCCGCCCCGGCTGGTGCGCCCCCACCCCCGGATCGACGCGGTACGCGGCACAGCGGCCCTCACCCGCGGCCCGCTGGTCTACTGCCTCGAACACGCCGACGTGTCCCTGCCCGGCGTGGTCTTCGAGGACCTCGCCCTGGACCCGGCCCGGCCGGTCGAGGTCGTGCACCGCGAGGACGCCCTGGCCCCGGTGACTCTGCTGGCCCCGGTCGTGGCCCGTCCCGCCGAAGCCGCCCCGCTCTACCGCACCGGGCCACAGGACGAGCCGCCGGCCACCACGGCCGGCACCGTCGCGGCCATCCCCTACTTCCTGTGGGCCAACCGGGCCCCCGGACCCATGCGGGTCTGGATCCCCACGGCCGCACCGGAGGCATGACCCGCTCCTCCCCCTCCCCCACGATCGAGGTGCACACCGTGCGACACCGAAGAACCGCAGCCGCCGCCCTCACCGTCCTCACGCTCGCCGCCGTCGGCGCGCTGCCGGGCCCGGCCCAGGCGGCCGGCAACACCCTCACCGTCAACGTCGGCACCACCGTCCGGCCCGTCACCCACGTGGCGTCCGGCGGTCTCTACGCCGTGGACACCGGCACCAAGCCGCCGCTGGAGCAGCTGTATCCGTTGCGGCTCAACCACCTGACCCAGCCGCCGCCCGGCGTCCAGCAGCTCGGCAACGGCGCCACCCAGCCGTGCTGCGACGGCCTGCTGGTCGCCGGAAAGGTGACCAGCGCGGGCGCCCAGCAGTTCCTGCGCATGCCCGACATCTACCCGAACTTCCCGTACCGCTGGGTCAGCTGGGCCGACTGGGAGGCCAAGGTCCGCACGATGGTGCAGGCCCGGCTCAACGCCACCGGCACCACCAACATCGACGGCTGGGAGCTGTGGAACGAGCCGGACTGGACGTGGAACACCGCCGCCGCCGGGCCGTTCACCGCCGGCTGGACCCGCACCCACCGGCTGATCCGTTCCCTGGACACCGTCACCCCGATCGTCGGGCCCAGTCACGCGTACTACAACCACAACTGGATGGTCGAGTTCCTCACCAACGCCCGGGACACCGGCACCCTGCCGGACGTGATCGTCTGGCACGAGCTCGGCAACGACGACTACCTCAACGTCGCGGCCCACGTCGCGGACTACCGGGCGGTCGAGCGGTCGCTGGGCATCTCGCCCCGGCCGATCTCGATCAACGAGTACGCCTCGCCGAGCCAGGTCGACATCCCGAGCGTCGCGGTGCACTACATGGCGGTCTTCGAGCGGCACGGCATCCGGTCCGCCGAACGCGCCTACTGGTACGAGGCCGGCACCGTCAACGGCCTGCTGCACAACAACGCCCCGACCGCGTCGTACTGGGCCTACAAGTGGTACGGCGACATGGCCGGCAACGTCGTGCAGACCGTGCCGGGCTCGTGGCTGGACGGCGTCGCCTCGTACGACCCCACGCGTCGCTTCGTCAACGTCGTGCTCGGCGGCGACAGCGGTAACAACACCGTGCGGGTCAACGGGCTCGGCGCGCTCGGCTCGCAGGTACGGGTGACGCTGTCGCGTACCAACACCACCGGGCGCGCCACCAACCAGAGCGCCCCGGTCACTGTCTCCGCGACGACGTACAACGTCTCCAACGGCAGCATCAGCGTGCCCGTCAACGGGATGGACGCGCTGGCGGCGTACCAGCTGCTCATCACCCCGGCGAGCGGGGCCGCCACCTGGCAGCAGCGCTACGAGGCCGAGAACGCCACGGTCGTCAACGCCAACCGGTTCTCCTCCGGCTCGGCCTCCAACGGCGGCTACGTCGGGCAGATCGACGGCTCGGCGACCGCGCGTGACCAGTCGTTCGTCGACTTCCTCGTGAACGTGCCGACGGCCCGGGCGTACACGATGACCATCGGCTACGCCAACGGGACCGGCGCGACCGCCACCCACGGCCTGGCCTACAACGGTGGCGCCTGGAGCACCGTCAGCTATCCACCGACAGCCGCCTGGGGTGCCTTCGGGGCGACGGTGAACGCGACCGTCAACCTGCGCGCCGGTTACAACGTCATCCGGCTGGCCAAGGGCGCACCGCAGCTCAGCGCCCGCACCGGCTACGCCGAGCTGGACTACGTGCAGCTGAGCTGATCGGCGCCGGTGCCGGGTCCACCGCGATGGGCCCGGCACCGGTGCACGGTAGGTTCTCAGCATGCCCCGGCAGCGTCCCGTCACCATCCGCGACGTGGCTGCCCTGGCCGGGGTCTCGGTGGGCACCGCCTCCAAAGCTCTCAACGGGCGCGGCTCGCTGCGCGCCGGCACCGTCGACCGGGTCCGCCAGGCCGCGGCCCGGCTCGACTTCCGGCCCAGCCAGGCCGCCCGTGACCTGCACGCCGGCCGCACCTACACGGTCGGCATGATCACCACGGACACCATCGGCCGGTTCAGCATCCCGCTGCTGATCGGCGCCGAGGACACCCTGGGCGGCGGGCAGATCTCCGTACTGCTGTGCGACGCCCGCGACGACCCGATCCGCGAGCAGCACCACCTCAAGGTCCTGCTGGGCCGCCGGGTCGACGGCATCATCGTGACCGGCCGCCGGGCCGGGACCCGGGCGCCGATCGGCGGGCCCGCCGGCGTGCCGGTCGTCTAC
>NZ_JBEZGQ010000842.1:0-3664 GCF_040650095.1 Actinoplanes sp. NPDC048791
CGGGTGGCGGGCAGACCGGCGGCCCTCGGCAGAGCGGCGCAGCGCCCGTGTCGGTACCGCCGCATCAGGCGCCGAACCAGACCGGGCCCCAGCAGGGAGGCCCGCCTGCACCGCATCAGCCCGGCCCCCACCAGGCAGGACCGAATCAAACAGGTGCACCCGTGCCCGGCCCGAACCAACCCGGCCCCCAGCCCGGACCGCACCTGACAGGCCCAGCCGTGCCAACCCCCAACCAGGCCGGACCGCACCAGCCCGGCCCGCACCAGCCAGGGCCGCACCAGGCCGGCCCCCACCAGCCAGGACCGCACCAGGCCGGGATAAACCAACCAGGACCAGTGCCACCCGGCCCGCTGCCACCCCACCCAGGCCCGACCCACCAGGGCCAGCCCTACCAAGGCCAGCCAGCACCATGGCCGGTGGAGCAGCCCCGGACGCCCAACACCCAACCACCCCCGGTCCCCGGCCCCTTCCCGCCGACCATCGACCCCAGGGCCGCCGCCCCGCACCCCCAGCTCCAGCAACCGCCCCACCACGGCGACCAGCCCCCCGGCCCCAACCAGCAGCCCCCGCCCGTAGATCCCTACCAGCAGCTCCCCTGGGTCTCGGACGGCACGCCCACCGCGGAGGAGTTCGCCCGGCGGCGGCTGGCCAAGCCGGCCGAGCCGACCGCCACCATGGGCGCCCGGGCCATGCTGCAGAAGGGCACGATGGGCCTGGTCCGGCTGGCGCCCGGCAAGCGTGAGCAGGAGTACAAGCAGGACGTCGAGATGGTCCGGCGTAACTTCGGCGGCCTGCGGCAGGTCACCGTGGTCAACCCGAAGGGCGGCGCCGGCAAGACAGTCGCCGTCCTGCTCCTCGCGATGACGTTCGGGCAGAAGCGTGGCGGCTATGTGCTGGCCTGGGACAACAACGAGACCCAGGGCACCCTCGGCATGCGGGCGCAGCAGGACTTCCATGCTCGTACGGTCCGGGACATGATGCGGGACCTGCACCTGTTCCGCGGGTCGCACGGGCGGGTCGGTGACCTCAGCCAGTACGTGCGGGCGCAGGGCGAGGGCATGTTCGACGTCCTCGCCTCGGACGAATCGGCTACCGCGGGCGAGATGCTCACGGCGAGCGCGTTCGCCGAGATTCGGGAGATCGTCAGCCGGTTCTACAAGCTGATCTTCGTGGACACCGGGAACAACGTCCGGGCGCAGAACTGGCAGGCGGCGATGGATGCCACCGACCAGCTGGTGATCACGATGTCCGCGCGTAACGACTCGGCCGAGACCGCTGCGCGCATGCTGGACCACTTGGAGCAGAGCGGCCGGCAGCGGCTGGTCCGGCAGGCGGTCAGCGTCGTCACGATGCCGCCCACCCGCAAGGACATCGACCTGCCGGCGATTCAGCGGCACTTCGCGGCCCGGACCCGGGCGGTTCTGCTGGCCCCGTACGAGAAGTTGATCGACTCGGGTGAGCCGCTTCGCTACGGCCACCTGTCGAACGGCACGCGCGACTCCTGGCTGAAGATCGCCGCCGCGGTGGCCGAGGGTCTGTAGAGGTCGGGGCCAGGCCGGGGTTTCCGGCCTGGCCCGGCCCGATCAGGTCAGGGCGTCGGCCGCGGCCGGGTCGCTGTCGCGCAGGAACTGGGCGCACCGGGCCGCCTCGTCCGACTCGCCGATCTGCGCCGCTGCCAGCGACAGGGCGTGCAGGCAGCGCAGGAAGCCCTGGTTGGGGGCGTGCGACCAGGGCACCGGCCCGTGGCCCTTCCAGCCGTTGCGGCGCAGGGCGTCGAGCCCCCGGTGGTAGCCCGTACGGGCGTACGCGTACGCGGTGACCGGCTGCTTCTCGGCCAGGGCGCTCTCCGCCAGCGCCGCCCAGCCACCGCTGTATGCCGGGTAGCGGGCCGCGACGGTCTTGTAGGCGTCGTCGGTGCCGGCCTGCTTCGCTTCGGCCAGGGCCGCGTCGGCCTCGGTGTCGGCGGGGAGGCGGGTGGCCGGCGGCTCGGGAAGGAGGTTTTGCATGGGCCTATTCAACCGCGCCGGGGACCCGTTCCCGGGGGTGGGTTGGTGAATGTCACCTTGCTAATCCCATGCTTCGCCCAGGGCGTGCAGCCTGTCGGCGTACTCGATGCGCTCTTGCCAGGCCGGCGGCCAGGCCGCCAGGCCCAGCGCCGCACCCGCGAAGCCGCCGGCGAGGCAGGCGATGGAGTCCGAGTCGCCGGACGAGGCCGCGCCCCGGCCCAGGACGGTGACCGGCTCGTCCGGGGTGAGCAGATAGCAGTAGAGGGCCGTGGCCAGCGCTTCCTCGGCGATCCAGCCGGCCCCGGTGACCAGGCAGGGGTCGCCGCCGGTGTCACCGCGGCGCAGCGCGTCCGCGACCCGGTCGAGGGCCGCGGCGTTCTCGTCCCAGCCGCGGGAGATGAAGTCCTCGGCTGATTCCACCGCCGGTCGCTGCCACAGGTCGCCGAGCCAGTCCTCGTGGTAGATCCGCCGCTGCTCGGCGCAATGCGCCCGCAGGCGCGGCAGCAGATCCTGCGGCGGCAGGCCGTCGCTCAGCCAGCGCACCGCGTACGCGGTCAGTTCGCTCGCCGCCAGCCCCGTCGCGTGGCCGTGGGTCAGACCGGCCTGCAACTGGGCGGCTCCCGCGAGCTGCTTGTCGGTGAGCCCGGGCATCAGCCCGACCGGGGTGACGCGCATGTTGGCGCCGCAGCCCTTCGAGTGAATCTGTGAAGCCCGCTGCCAGGGCCGGCCGTCGGCGAGGTCTCCGCACGCGCGCAGGCACGTCATGCCGGGGGCGCGGTTGTTGTCGGGGCTGATCGCCCAGTCGAGGAACGCCTGCCGGAGCACCGGTTCGAAGCTCGCCGGGGTCAGCGGACCGGCCGCCACCAGGGCTTCGCCGACCGCCAGCATCATCTGGGTGTCGTCGGTGACCAGCGCCGGGTCACCGGTCAGCTCCCGTGGCCCGCCCGGCCCGTACGCCGCCACGATCGTCTCGTAGTCCTGGAACTCGGTCGGCTTGCCGAGTGAATCCCCGTACGCCAATCCGAACAGCGATCCCGACGCCTTTTTCACGCTGGCTACCCTACGGTCATGCCCGGTGATCCATTGCAGCCCGTGTTCGGCGGCGAGACCCCGTTCGACGCCACCGCGTCCGAGATCGAGTCGCGCGCCGAACTCGACACCCACCTCGCCAAGCGGTCGCTGGCCGGGCTGATCGTGCTCGGGCTGCGGCTCGACGAGCAGCGCCCCGACTTCACCGGCGTCGACGTGAGCGGGACCCTGTTCGTCGGTTGCCGGCTGGCCGGCCCCGAGGTCGAGATGGATCTCATCTCCCGGGGCGCGCACCTGGTGCCGCCGTTCGAGGCCCGTCCCTATCCGACGCATCCGGCCCACCTGTACACGCCGGACGATCTGGCCCTCGGGTTCGAGCAGGACGGCTTCGCGGGCATGTACGACACCCGCGTCTACGAGCACTTCCTGGCCCACGGCGGCGCGGCGCCCGATCTGCGCGAGGCCATCGGGCAGCGGCTGCACGACGCCGGCATCGACAACGCGCTGGGCAAGGCGCTGGCCGCGTGGGTCGGCGAGCACGACGCCCGGGGTGCGGTCGGGATCATGGGTGGGCACGCCGAGCCGCGGGGGTCGGCCGCGTACCGGATGGCCACGACCCTGGCGTGGCG
>NZ_JBEZGQ010000843.1:0-3663 GCF_040650095.1 Actinoplanes sp. NPDC048791
GCAGCGGAACGGTGCAACGCGGCCTGGTCCTGCGCCCGCTGCTGCGCCGTCCGGCTCTGCGCCGCCTGGCTCGCCTGGTGTTGCCGCTGCCGGTCCGCGCGGTGCTGGGCCTGGTCCGCCGAGGCCCGGTCCAGCTCGGCCGAGAGCGCCGAACCGAAGGCGTCCGCGCCTTCACCCGCTCGGGGGCCCGTACGGCGCCCGGCGTCGGTCGTCGGTTTGCGGTCCGGCCCGGTGACGGAGCTCGTCATGCGGCGGTTCCCCTCTGAGTACGGCGCTCAGCCGAGCGCGGCCAGCGCCTTCTGGACCTTGGGCACGTACGCCTGGGTCTCCGCGAACGGCGGGATGCCCCCGTACTTGTGCACGTTGCCGCCGCCGGCGTTGTACGCGGCCAGCGCCAGCGGCAGCGACTTGAACTCCTTGAGGTGGCTGGAGAGCAGCTTCGCGGCACCGTTGATGGCCTGCTGCGGGTCGAACGAGTTGTCGACGCCGAGGCCGCGTGCGGTGGCCGGCATGAGCTGCATCAGGCCCTGCGCGCCGGCCTTGCTGACGGCCTTCGGGTTGTAGCCGGACTCGACCTTGGCCACGGCGGCCAGCAGCTTCGGCGAGACGTCGTACTTCGCGCCCGCCTTGAGGAACATGTCCGCGTACGGGACGCCGGCCAGTGAGGTGGAGTTCTGCAGGCTGGCCGGGCGTACGGCCGCCGCGGCCCCGGCGCCGGTGGCGGCGCGGGCGGCGAGGTCGGTGCCGACGACCCGGCGGATGTGGGTGGGTGTCTCGTAGACCGACTGGATCTTGACGTGGTCGCCGGGCTTGGGCGCCGCGATCATCTTGTTGTCGCCCAGGTAGATGGCGACGTGGTCGACCGGCTTGTCGAAGGCCAGGATGTCGCCGGGCTTCGCGTCGCGCATGCTGTCGACCTTGGTGCCGGCCCGCGCCTGCTCGGCCGAGGTGCGCGGCAGGTCGATGCCGAGGTCCTTGTACGCCTTCTGCACCAGGGCCGAGCAGTCCAGTCCCTTGGCGGCGTTCGTGCTGCCGAAGACGTACGGCGTGCCGAGGTACTTCTTCGCGGCGTCGACCACGGCCTGCCCGGTGACACCGGTGGTGCCCGTGGTTCCGGTGGCCTTGGTGAGGGCGTTGGCGAAGGCGGCGTCCGGCGCGGCCGGTGGGGCGATCCCGAGCTGGGACTTGAGCTCGGAGATGCGGGACATGACTCCCTGGACACCAATCATGCGCGGCTCCCGTCGTCGGCGTAACCCTCGTCGGTGAGTTCGGCGGCTTCGTCGTCGCGCTTAGCGGCAAGCGAAAGTGTGGCCCGGGCGGCGTCGATCGCCTGCCGGGCGTTCGCCAGGTCGACGGCGGGCCGCCGGGCGGCCACCGAGTTCGCGGTCTCCCGGGCGGCGTCCTCCCGGTCGGCGGCGGTGCCGTTGCCGTGGCGCAGGGTGTTGGCCCGTTCCTCGCTGGTCGCGTCGATGCCCCGGGCCGCGTTGCGGGCCTTGGCCGTCACGGCCATCTCGTCGATGGCCAGCTGCTCGGTCCGCAGATCATGGGCCTTGACCGCCTCGGCGTGCCGTTCGGCCATCGACTCCACCGCCCGGCGCCGCTTGGCCGCGTCGGCCAGCTCGGCCTGCTTCTCCCGGGCCAGGTCCTCGGCGTCGGCGACCATCCGGTGCGCGCCGGACAGGGTGGCGGCCATCGACTGGCGGGCCACCATCGAGGCGACCATGGCCCGGGCGGTGCCCTCGGTCGGCGCGTCCGCGCCGGCCAGGTCGAGTTGACGGCGCTTGACCAGCGCCTGGGCGTCGCGGATCTCCTGGCGGGACTGGATGACAGCGCCCTTGGCGGCGTCCTCCTGAGCCTTGCGGGCCCGCAGAACGGGTCCGAGCCGGAACAGGCGATTCACGAGACCTCCCGATGCGTCGAGGCGACTCCCTCACTATTGGTTCGGCCCGGGCCCGGACCGGCTGAGCGCCTGCACCCGAGCTGCACCCGTCAGGAGGCGGCGATGAGCTGCCGGAGCGCCTGCCACGACTCGGCCGCGCCGGCCTTCTCGTCCAGGCCCTGGCGCAGGAAGGCGGTGATCTGCGGCCAGATCGCGGTGGCCCGGTCGGCGTCCGGGTTGGTGCCCGGCACGTACGCGCCGATCTCGACCAGCTCGCGGACGTCGCGGTGGGCGGCCATCAGCCGGCGCAGCTCCGCGGCGTCGCTCTTCTGCTCCGGAGTGGTGATCCGGTTGGCCACCCGGGAGATCGAGTCGAGCGCCTGGATGCTCGGGAAGTGCCCGGCCGTGGCCAGCTTGCGGTCGAGCACGATGTGCCCGTCCAGGATCGAGCGGGCCGCGTCGGCGATCGGCTCGTTGTGGTCGTCGCCCTCGACCAGCACCGTGTAGAGGCCGGTGATGCTGCCCCGGGCGCCGGGCCCGGCCCGTTCCAGCAGCGAGGCGAGCATCGCGAAGACCGACGGCGGGTAACCGCGGGTGGCCGGCGGCTCGCCGACGGACAGGCCGACCTCGCGCTGGGCCATCGCCGCGCGGGTCACGCTGTCCATCATCATCAGCACGTCGCCGCCCTCGTCACGGAAGTACTCGGCGATCCGGGTGGCGACCGAGCCGGCCCGCAGCCGGACCAGCGGCGGCGTGTCCGAGGTGGCGATCACCACCACCGAACGGGCCAGGCCCTCGGGGCCGAGGTCGTGCTCGATGAACTCGCGGACCTCCCGGCCCCGCTCGCCGACCAGCGCCACGACGTTCAGCTCGGCCGTGGTGCCCCGGGTGATCATGGACATCAGCGTGCTCTTGCCGACGCCCGAACCGGCGAAGATGCCGATGCGCTGGCCGCGGCCGCAGGGCACGAGCGTGTCGAGCACCCGTACGCCCAGCGGCATCGGCGCGTCGACCAGCTGGCGTTCCATCGCCGAGGGCGGGGCGGCCTCGATGCTGACCATCTCGCCCTTCAGCGGCGGGCCGCCGTCCATCGGGCGGCCCAGGCCGTCCAGGATGCGGCCGCGCAGATCCGGGCCGACCGCGACGCGCAGCGGACCGCCGGTGGAGACCACCGGGCTGCCGGTGCTCATGCCCGCGATCGGGCCCAGCGGCAGGCAGGAGAGGCGTTCACCGTCGATCGCGGCGACCTCGGCCAGCACGGCCTCGGCACCCTCGCCGATCTGCAGCAGTTCGCCGACCCGGGCCTCCAGCCCGCTGACGGTCACCCGCAGGCCGACCGCGCCGGTGACCTTGCCGCGGCTCAGCGGCTGGGCGGCGGTCAGGGCGGCGTTGATGCGATTGCGGAAGACGTCGGTCACCGGTCGGGGCCTCTCACAGTCTCAGCGCGGCCCGCGCTCTCGCCACGGCGGCGGCGATGGAGGCGTCGACGGTCGTGGTGCCGGTCTCGGCCACCGCGTCGCCGGGGTGCAGCGCCGGTTCGGGCCGCAGATGCACCGGCCGGCCCTCGTAGTTGTAGTCGGCGTCGGTTGCCGTACCGACCAGATTGCGGAAATCGTCGGGATGCAGGCTCACCACGATGTCGCCCTGCTCGGGCGCGGCGTTCATGGCCCGTCGCAGCGCGGCCGCGGCCCGGCCCTCCGGGTCGTCCATGGCCCGGCCGACGATGGCCTCGGCCAGCTCGAACGCGTGCGCCAGCACCGCCCCCTGCACGAGTTGCAGGAGGC
>NZ_JBEZGQ010000844.1:0-3662 GCF_040650095.1 Actinoplanes sp. NPDC048791
GCGGCACCGAGGTCCGCCAACCCAAGACCAGCGAAGCCACCGGAACTCGCTACTACTCCGACAACGGCACCACGGTGGCTGTCCCGCGACGCCGCCGCGCAGCACGTCGTGCTGCGCACCGAGCGCGCGGCCAAGGCCCTGCCGGGCGGCCTCAAGGAGGCCATGGCCCGGCAGTACGGCACCTCACCGGTACGCCGGCTGGGCTGACCCGCTACTTCTCCAGCTTGGCCGGGTCGATGGTGGTGTCCTGGTGCAGGATGAAGCGGTTGGTCGCGTAGGTGATCGCCCACAGCACGACGCCGATGATCAGCAGCACGCCGGCCACCTTGTAGTCGGCGCTGGCCCGGCCGGAGAGCGGACTGGCCAGGTAGGCGCAGCTGATCGCCCCGATGACCGGGATGATCGTCGGGGCCTTGAAGTGCTTGTGCTCCACCTTGTCGCGGCGCAGCACCAGCACCGCGATGTTCACCACGGTGAAGACGCAGAGCAGCAGCAGGGCGGTGGTGCCGCCGAGGGCGGTCAGGTCGGCGAACCAGATCAGCCCGAAGGCGATCAGCGTGGTGAAGACGATGCCGACCCAGGGCGTACGCCGGGTGCGGTGCACCTTGCCGAGCACCTTGGGCAGCACCCGCTCGTTGGCCATGCCGTAGAGCAGCCGGCTGGCCATCAGCATGTTGATCAGTGCCGAGTTGGCCACCGCGAACATAGTGATGAAGGCGAAGACGGTCAGCGGGAACGCGGGCGCCCCGGCCTCGACCACCTTGAGCAGCGGCGCATCGCCCTCGTTGAGGTCGGCCGGGGAGACCAGCGCCACGGCGGAGATGGCCACCAGGACGTAGATCGCCCCGGTGATGCACAGGCCGGTGAGCATCACCTTGGGGAAGATCCGCACCGGGTCCTTGGTCTCCTCGGCCATGTTGACCGAGTCCTCGAAGCCGACCATCGCGAAGAACGCCAGCGCGGTGGCCGCGGTGACCGAGAAGAACGCGTGCTCGCCGGGTGGCGAGTCGAACTGCACCAGCCGCGACAGGTCGCCGTTGCCGCCGCCGAGCGCCCACGCGCCGATGCCGATGACGATCAGCAGGCCGGTCAGCTCGACGCAGGTCAGCACGACGTTGGCCTTGACGCTCTCGCCGACGCCGCGGAAGTTGACCAGGGCGATCAGGGTCATGAAGCCGACCGCCACCGCGGTCAGTCCCAGGCCCTCGCCCAGCGTCAGGTCGAACGCCTCGGCGAAGTTGCCGGCGAACGCCTTCGACGCGCTGGACGCCGAGGTCAGGCCCGAGCACATCACCGCGAAGGTGACCATGAACGTGAAGAAGTGGATGCCGAAGGCCTTGTGTGTGTACAGCGCCGCGCCGGCCGCGCGCGGATACTTGGTCACCAGCTCCAGGTAGCTGAACGCGGTCAGCAGCGCGACCACGAACGCGATCAGGAACGGCAGCCAGACCGCCCCGCCGACCTCGCCCGCGACCTTGCCGGTGAGGGCGTAGACCCCGGTGCCCAGGATGTCCCCGACGACGAAGAGCAGCAGGAGCCCGGGGCCGATGACCCGGTTGAGAGTGGGTTGTCCGTTGGCTTCGGTGTCGTCCCGTGTTCCCGCGTCCGCCATAGCCGCGTACCTCCACATCGACATGCCTGGCCTCACGGTAAGCGATCAGCGGCGAACGCGCCGCCGCAGAGGCTTGTTCCGGCGCGGCGCACGGGTGAGGATCGATCCACGTGATCCCACCTGCCGGAGGACGACATGCACATCGTGCTGGCTGCCAAGCCCGACGCCGACCAGCCCTGGATCACCGACGCGGTGGCCCGGCTGGCCAAACAGACCGGCGCCACGGTCTCCGTGGTCGCGGTCGACGAGGTGGAGCTGGAGCGGTTCTCCCCGGCGCCGCGCAGCGTCTTCGTCCAGGGCGCGAAGGAGGCGGTCGACACGGCGATCCGGCGGCTGGCCGACGTGGGGGTCGAGGCGCAGGGCACGGTGCTGCCCGGCCGCCCGCTGGAACGCATCATCGAGTTCGCGGCGCAGCAGCAGGCCGACGTGATCGTGGTCGGGGCCAGCTCCCGGCCGGCGCTGGCGGAACGACTCCTCGGCAGCGTCCCCCTGCAGCTGATCGAGAAGGCGGCCCGCCCGGTCCTCGTGGTGACCCATCCCTGATGGCGGTGCTCGCGCAGATCTCGCTGGGCGTGCACGACTGCGAGCGGGCCGGTGCCTTCTGGAGCGAGGCGCTCGGCTATGTCCGGCGTCCGCCGCGCTACCCGGGTGACGACTGGATCGTCATCGAGCCGCCGGCCGGCGTCCCGGGCGCGGCGATCGCCCTGGACCTGAGCGAGACCCCGGTCCAGGACCAGCCGCGGATCCACTTCGATCTCGACGCCGGCGACCGCTCCCTCGACGAAGAGGTCGCCCGCCTCCTTGCCCTCGGCGCCCAGCGCGTGGACTGGCCGTACTACCCGCAGGAGCTCGAGCCGGGCGCGCCGCCGTACGTGGTGCTCGCCGACCCGGAGGGCAACCGCTTCTGCGTGGCCGGGTGGTCCTGACTTCTACTCGCGGGCACCCAGCAGGGAGACCGGCGCCGCCCGGGTCGCCGACCAGGAGGTCAGCAGGCTGGTCAGCCCGGTGACCATGAACGCCACCACCGCCAGCACCGCCATCAGCGTCCACGGCAGGTCCAGGGTCGCGGTGCCGGTCACGGCCGAGGTCGTGGCCAGCACCGCGGCGTAGGTGCCGGCCGCGGCCAGGGCGCCCAGGAAGACGCCGATCATGGTGACCGCCGACGACTCCAGCAGCGCCGCGCGCAGCACCTGGGGGCGGGTCAGGCCGGTCGCCCGGGCCGCGGCGAACTCCCGGCCCCGGGCGGCCGCGGCGATCACGACCGCGTTGACCACTCCGATCAGCGCGTACAGGCCGCCGAGGCCGAGCACGATCAGCATGATGTTGTCGCTCGTGCTGGTCCGGGCCTCGGCGTCGGCCCGGAGCCAGTCGTCGACGCCGGTCACGGTGCCCACTTCGGACAGTGCCGCGGTGACCCGGGCGGGGTCGGCGCCGGGCGCGAGGGTGACGAACGTCCGGGTCGGTGCCTCGGCGAGCTGGTCCGCCGGGAGCAGGCCCACCGGCACCAGCAGGGCCGCCCCGCCACCGATCGTGGCCGGCACCTCGGCGACGACCGGCAGCGAGTGGTCGGTGCCGGCGAAGTGGGCCGTCACGGTGTCGCCCCGGGAGAAGCCCTCCCGGGCCGGGCCGCCGGCCACGGTGTTGCCGCGCAAGGCCTGCAGGGAGCCGGTGCCGGGGTGCGCCCGTTCGTAGGCCGCCGGCTCGACGACCAGGGCGGACTCGATCAGGGTGTCCGCCGTGTCGCCGCGGCCCGTGGTGATGCGGACCGGGGTCTCGGTCTCCGACGAGAAGGACGCCACGCCGGCCACGGCCGGGAATCCCGGTCCGGTGGTCTCGACCACCAGGTCGGCGGCTGTGCCGCGGCGCTGCTCGGCCACGCCGGCGGCGGCGAACGAGGCGGACGCCCCGACCTGCCCGAAGACGACGCCGATCAGCACGATGAGCGGGGCCGCGGTGGCCGCGCTGCGCCGGACCTCGTCGCGCAGGTTGGCCCGGGCCAGCATGCCGGTCACCCCGGCGGCCGGGATCAGCCGGGCGACCGCGGGGACCA
>NZ_JBEZGQ010000845.1:0-3657 GCF_040650095.1 Actinoplanes sp. NPDC048791
CCTCGGCGGCCGAGCTGCTCTGGCCCTCGGCCACCGCCGCGCCCCGGGCGGACACCGCGGCCCGGCTGGACACCCTGACCGGCCGCGAACGCGAGGTGCTCACCCTGCTCGGGCGGGGCCTGACCAACCAGGACATCGCCCGCGACCTGGTGCTGGCCGAACGCACCGTCAAGGCCCACGTGAGCAACCTGCTGGCCAAGCTCTCGGTGACCAGCCGCACCCAGGCCGCATTGCTCGCCCGGGACCTGTCCTAAGGACGTAGCCCGGCTACGTCCTTCGCCGGTTCCGGCGCCCGCCGCCCGCTGGGAAGCTGCCCGGATGTCCCACGACAAACGCACGCGCCGGTTACGCCGGCTCTGGCTGGCCCTCGGTGTCGTCCTGCTGATCACCGCCGGGCTCTGGGTGGGCAACAGCTCGGCGCTGTGGGGTGGCGGCGACGGCCGCCCGCTGCTGCTGGCCCACCGCGGGATCGCCCAGACCTTCCCGCTGGACGGGGTGGAGAACGACACCTGCACCGCCGGCCGCATCCACCCGCCCGACCACAGCTACCTCGAGAACACGTTGCCCTCGATGCGAGCGGCGTTCGCCGCGGGCGCCGGCATGCTGGAGGTCGACGTCCAGGTCACCGCCGACGACCAGCTCGCCGTGTTCCACGACTCGACGCTCGAGTGCCGCACCGACGGCACCGGCACGGTGCGGGAACACACGCTCGCCGAGCTGCGCCGGCTGGATCTGGGGTACGGCTACACGGCCGACGCCGGCGCCACCCACCCGTTGCGCGGCACAGGTGCCGGGCTGCTGCCCACGCTGGACCAGGTCGTCACCGCGTTCCCGGGCCGGGAGCTGCTCGTCGACCTCAAGAACGACGACCCGGCCGAGGGCCAACGGCTGGCCGGCTACCTGGCCACCCTGCCCGCCGAGCGGCTGACCACGATCAGCGTGTACGGCGGGGACGCCTCGGTCGCCGCGGTCGCGGATCGGCTGCCCGAGCTCCGCGCCACCTCGAAGAAGATCATGAAGGACTGCCTGGTGCGGTACCTCGGCACCGGCTGGACCGGGCACGTCCCGGACGCCTGCCGGCACACCGAGCTGCACCTGCCGCAACGCTACGGCCGCCTGCTGTGGGGCTGGCCCAATCTCTTCGTCGACCGGATGCGCGCCGCCGACACCCGGGTGGTGCTGGTGGCCGGGGACGGACCCTGGTCGGCGGGCTTCGACCGGCCGGCCGACCTGAGGAAGGTGCCCGCGGGCTGGTCCGGCTGGCTGTGGACCAACCGGGTGGACGCGATCACCCCCTGAAGTGCTCAACCGGGACGCGGGTCGTGCCGAAGGTAGGGGCCCCACCCCGCGCCGTCCCCCCGGAGCACCTCATGCGAACTTCCCGCGTAGACACGACCATCTTCGGTGCGACGTCGCTGCTCACGCTCGCGCTCGGCGGCGTCGCCCCCGAGCAGCTCACCGTGCCCGCCCCGGCCGCTTCCGGGGACGCGGAGGCGGTCGCCGGGCTGTGGCTCAGCGCCGACAAAACGGTACGGCTGCGGCTCGACGCCGACTGGTCGTACCTGGGCCGGGTCGCGGGCCGGCACCGGGCGGCGAAGGGGACCTACCGGCCGGAGGGTACGGGGCTGGTGCTGCGCGACGACACGGGTCTGCGTACGCCGGTGACGATCGCCGACGACGTCCTGGAGATGGCCGGGCACCACCTGTTCCGGGCCTGACACCGCAGCGACCGGGTGCGATGCTGACCCGATGATCGATTGGCTCTCCGGCGTCGCGTTCACCGCCTTCGGGGTGGGCACGACCTGGGCCGAGGTGCTCGGCTTCGGCACCGGCCTGGTGAACGTGGGACTGCTGGTGCGCCGGCACATCCTGAACTGGCCGGTCGGCATCCTCAACGTGCTGCTGCTCATGCTGGTCTTCTGGTCCGCCGGCCTCTACGCCGACGCGAGCCTGCAGATCGTCTACGTGGTGCTCGGCGCGTACGGCTGGTGGGCCTGGCTCTACGGCGGTGCCAGCCGCACCCCGCTGACCGTGCGCACCACCACCAGGACCGAATGGCTCGGCCTGGCAGTCGCCGGCGTGCTGCTCACCGGCGGTCTCTGGCTCTTCCTCGACCGGCTGACCAGCTCCACCGTGCCGCTGGCCGACGCGCTCACCACGGCGTTGTCGCTGCTGGCCACCTACGGTCAGACCCGCAAGCTGGTGGAGAGCTGGTGGCTCTGGATCGCGGCCGACCTGATCTACATCCCGCTGTACGGCTACAAGGACCTCTGGCTCACCGCCCTGCTCTACGTGGCGTTCCTGGTGCTCTGCGTCCTCGGTCTGCGCGCGTGGCGGGCGGCGCTGCGCACCCAGCACACGGTGGCCGCATGAGGTGGGGGCACGGCCTCATCGTGGGCAAGTTCTATCCGCCGCACGCCGGGCACCACGAGCTGATCGACGCCGCAGCGGCCGCCTGTGACCGGGTCACCGTCGTGGTGGCGCCCAGCTCGCGGGAGTCCGTACCGCTGGAGCTGCGTCTCGCCTGGTTGCGCGAGGCCCACCCGGAGCACGTCCGCTTCGTCGGCGTCCACGACGATCACCCGGTCGACTACGCCGACCCCAGGGCCTGGGAGCTGCACACGGCCGTGTTCCGGGCGGCCGCCGGCCCGGACCGGGTGGATGCGGTCTTCTCCTCCGAGGCGTACGGCGAGGAGCTGGCCCGGCGGTTCGGCGCTCAGGCCGTCACCGTCGACCCGGAGCGGATCAAGACCCCGGTGTCCGGAACGGCGGTCCGGGCCGACCCGGTCGCGTACTGGGATCTGCTCGACCCGGGGGTGCGCGCCTGGCTGACCCGCCGGGTGATCGTCGTGGGGGCCGAGTCCACCGGGACCACCACGATGGCCCGGGCCCTGGCCCGGCACTACCGCACCCGGGGCGGGGTGTGGGCGCGGACCCGCTGGGTGCCCGAGTTCGGCCGCGAGCTGACCGCGCGCAAGCTCGACAGCCTGCGCCGGACCCGGCCCGAGGCGGTCGTCGAGGACGTGACGTGGGGGCGGGACGACTTCGTGACGGTCGCCGCCGAGCAGAACGCGGCCGAGGACAGCGCCGCCCGCGACGGTGCGCCGATCCTCTTCGGCGACACCGACGCCCTGGCCACCACGATCTGGGAAGAGCGCTACCTGGGCGAGGGCGCCGCCTGGACGACCTCGCCGGGCGTCGCGGAACGCGTACGGACACCTGATCTGTACCTGCTGACCCACCACGAGGGCGTGCCGTTCGTCGACGACGGGCTGCGCGACGGCGAAGGGGTACGGGCGTGGATGACTGCCCGCTTCGAGCGTGAACTGGCTGCTCGCGGCGTACCGTCACGGGTGTTGACCGGGTGTTATGCGGCCCGGCTGCGGGCCGCCGTCGCCGCCTGCGACGACCTGCTGGCGTCCGGGTGGTCTTTTGCTCCTCCGCTAAGCCATTCCTGATCGGGGCCGAAGCAAGGTGCATGCGGCTCAGAAAACTCCTGCTCCCGCTGCTGGCCCTGCCGATCGCCCTGGGCGGCTGCGGCATGCTCGGCTCGTCGGCGGGCACCCCCGGCGCGGCCGCGTGGTGGACACAGTGGCCGCACCGGTGCGACAGCACGAAGATGTTCAACGACGCCTCCCAGGTGGGCGGACACAGCCA
>NZ_JBEZGQ010000846.1:0-3654 GCF_040650095.1 Actinoplanes sp. NPDC048791
GGCCGCGCGAAACGGCGCACCCAGGCGACCGCGGACCTGGCCGCGGTCCGCACCCAGCGCCAGTCTCGCGGCGCAACCCCGACCGTCACCCGGCCCGAGGCAGGCGCACAATCACACAGGTTGGCGGACTGCCGGGCGCACCACGACCGCGCTTTTGAAGGCCCAGGCGCCCCGCATCCAGGACCACGATTTCAGCGAGAGCCAGAAGGCCCCGGGTCTACTTCTTCAGCGGGTCGTGACCCCAGTTCATCAGCGAGTACCGCCACTTCGTTTCCTTGACGTCGCCGTTCGGGCGCTGGGCCAGGTGCCGGTGGACGTACCCGGTCACCTTGCGCATGTGGGCCTCGTCCTCGTCCGTCAGATCACCCTTGCGGGTGTGCAGCAGCTTGATGATCTTCCGGCCTGAGTCGTGGCCGACCGATTCCGCGTTCTCCGACTTCTTCTGGCCGACCTCGCGGGACTCTTCCGTCTTCAGCCACTTCTCCAGCTCGCCGGCCGTCATGTTCACCGCCGCGCGGAAGTCCTCGTACACGTCAGTCACGGTGCAGCGCCCCCGGCTTGTGCACCGCTTCGCGGCCGGTCTTGTCGCTCTTGACCTTGTACTGCGGGTCGTCCTTCGATGCGTCGACCGTGCGGCCCGCCGCTTCGGTGCGCTTGGTGATCTTCTGCTCGACCTCGCCCTCGACCTTCTGGCCGTGGCTGCTCCACGACACGTGGTCGCCCTTGCTCAGGTTCTCGTCATGTGCCATGAGCTGCAGATACCCGGCTAGGAGGGCAAGTAACTCACGAAGATCGCGGTGCCCGGGAACAGCTTGCCGCGCAGCGGGCTCCACTGGCCCCAGATCTGTTCGTGGCCCTCCGGCCATTCCGGCTCGACCAGATCCGTCAGCACGAAGCCCGCCGCGACCAGCTCGCGGATCCGGTCGCCCAGGGTGCGGTGCTGCTCAACGTAGGTCGGCACGCCGTCGGCGTCCTGCTCCACGTACGGCCGGCGGTCGAAATACGGGTGCACCGCCAGCAGGCCGTCCTCGCCCGGCTCGTCGAGGAAGATCCATCGCATCGGGTGGGTGAGCGAGAACACCCATTTCCCGCCCGGTTTCAGCACCCGGGCCACCTCGCGCATCACCGCGCCCGAGTCGGCCACGAACGGGATCGCGCCGAACGCCGTGCAGACAACGTCGAACGAGGACGTGGCGAACGGCAGGGCCAGCGCGTCGGCCTGGACCAGCGGCACGCGTACCCCTGAGCGCTCGGCCGCCTCGCGGGCGTGCCGCAGCATGCCCGCCGACAGGTCCAACGCGACCGCGTCGGCACCTTGTCCGTCCAGCCAGCGGGCGCCGGCCGCCGCTCCCGCGCCCAGCTCCAGGATCCGTTTCCCGCGCACCTCGCCGAGCAGGCGCGCGTCGGCCTCCCGCAGCCCCTCCGGGCACCAGACGAAATCCACGTCGCCCAGGAATCTGCCGTGCTCGTCCTGGTAGTCGTCCGCGTCCAGGTCCCACCAGTGCCGGCTGGCGACCCGGCTCTCCGCATCGGTCACCGACCGGCGCAGGGTGCCGGCCACGGCGGTTGGTTGCGCTTCGATCACGCCCAAACGGTACGGGGACCGTACGACACTTCCCGTCCGAGGCTCGCGGACCCTTCACCCGGCGCTCAAAACGCCACAAAACGGCCGCTCAGAGCGGTTCCGCGGGAACAATGTGCCTCGGTCATCAGGAGGCCTTGCAACCTGTGGTAATGCGCACGGTAAGCTAGTCGATGCACTCGCGGATCGTGTGCCTCGGCAGGGAGCAGGTTCCGCAAGTCGTCGGTCCCAGCATGATCCTGCTCGCTTGATCTGACTCCAGTTGTCGTGATCACCGGATGTTCGTGCTGTGTCCGCCGTCAGTTCCGTGAGGGCGAGAGAGACACCACGACACCATCCGTTCGGAGCAACAGTCCACATGACGAGCAGCATCGAGGCCACCTCGAGCGCCAACAAGGTCACCGTCGACGATCTCGGCTCGGAGGAAGCATTCCTCGCAGCCATCGACGAGACCATCAAGTACTTCAACGACGGCGACATTGTCGAAGGCACCGTCGTCAAGGTCGATCGGGACGAGGTCCTGCTCGACATCGGCTACAAGACCGAGGGCGTCATCCCCTCGCGCGAGTTGTCGATCAAGCATGACGTGGACCCCGCGGAAGTGGTGTCGGTCGGTGACCACATCGAAGCCCTCGTCCTCACCAAGGAGGACAAGGAAGGTCGCCTGATCCTCTCGAAGAAGCGTGCGCAGTACGAGCGCGCGTGGGGCACGATCGAGAAGATCAAGGAGGACGACGGCGTCGTGCGCGGCTCCGTCATCGAGGTCGTCAAGGGCGGCCTCATCCTCGACATCGGTCTCCGTGGCTTCCTCCCGGCCTCGCTGGTCGAGATGCGCCGCGTGCGCGACCTGCAGCCGTACGTGGGCCGCGAGCTCGAAGCCAAGATCATCGAGCTGGACAAGAACCGCAACAACGTGGTCCTGTCCCGCCGGGCCTGGCTCGAGCAGACGCAGTCCGAGGTTCGCACCGAGTTCCTCAACAAGCTGCAGAAGGGCCAGGTCCGCAAGGGCGTCGTGTCCTCCATCGTCAACTTCGGTGCCTTCGTGGACCTGGGTGGCGTGGACGGCCTCGTGCACGTCTCCGAGCTCTCCTGGAAGCACATCGACCACCCGTCCGAGGTCGTCGAGGTCGGCCAGGAGGTCGAGGTCGAGGTGCTCGACGTCGACCTGGACCGCGAGCGCGTCTCGCTGTCGCTGAAGGCGACCCAGGAAGACCCGTGGCGCCAGTTCGCCCGCACCCACGCGATCAACCAGATCGTGCCGGGCAAGGTCACCAAGCTGGTTCCGTTCGGTGCGTTCGTCCGCGTGGACGACGGCATCGAGGGCCTGGTGCACATCTCCGAGCTGGCCGAGCGGCACGTCGAGCTGCCCGAGCAGGTCGTCCAGGTGGGCTCCGACGTCATGGTCAAGGTCATCGACATCGACCTCGAGCGTCGCCGGATCTCGCTGTCGCTCAAGCAGGCCAACGAGAACTTCGTCGAGGGCGAGGAGCACTTCGACCCGACCCTCTACGGCATGGCGGCGACGTACGACAACGAGGGCAACTACATCTACCCGGAGGGCTTCGACCCCGAGACGGGTGAGTGGCTCGAGGGCTTCGACAAGCAGCGCGAAGCGTGGGAGAAGCAGTACGCCGACGCTCGCGAGCGCTGGGAGGCCCACACCAAGCAGGTGCAGGCGTCCCGCGAGGCCGACGCCGAGGCCGCGCTCAACCCGGCTCCGGCCGGTGGCGTGACCACCTCGTCGTCCACCTCCACCTCCTCCACGTCGACGAGCTCCTCCGCGGGCCCGGCGCGTGCGGCGGAGGAGCCGGCCGGCACGCTGGCCACCGACGAGGCGCTCGCCGCTCTGCGCGAGAAGCTCGCCGGCGGCAAGGCCTGAGGTTCAGCGCCTGGCTTGCTAGCTAGTTGATCGGTCCGCAGGGCCGTCCGCGATTTCGGTCGCGGGCGGCCCTTCGGCATACTTGCCCGGTGTTGAAGGTCGGTCTCACCGGAGGAATCGGCGCGGGCAAGAGCGCCGTCGCCCAGCGCCTGGTCGCGCGCGGCGCGGTGCTCATCGACGCCGTCGGGCTGGC
>NZ_JBEZGQ010000847.1:0-3651 GCF_040650095.1 Actinoplanes sp. NPDC048791
GATGTCCCAGTCGTACTCCGCGCTGGCCGCCTGGATCTGCTGGAAGCCCTGCGCGTACGCGACGATCTTCGAGGCGAACAGCGCCTGCTCGACGTCGGCCTGCAGGTCGGCGCCGCCCGCACCCGCGGTGGCCGTCGGGCCGGGCAGGTGTGCCGCCGCCGCGCGGACCTTCGGGTCGCCGGACAGCGCCCGGGCGAAGACCGACTCGGCGATGCCGGACACCGGCACGCCCAGGTCCAGGGCCGCCTGCACGGTCCAGCGGCCGGTGCCCTTCTGCTCGGCCTGGTCGACCACGATGTCGATGAACGGCTTACCCGTCTCGGCGTCGGTCTGCTTGAGCACCTCGGCGGTGATCTCGATCAGGTACGAGCCCAGCCGGCCCTCGTTCCAGCCCTTGAAGATCTCCGCGATCTCCGCCGGCGAGTGCCCGCCGACCGAGCGGAGCAGGTCGTACGCCTCGGCGATGAGCTGCATGTCGGCGTACTCGATGCCGTTGTGCACCATCTTGACGAAGTGCCCGGCGCCGTCGGGACCGACGTGCACGCAGCACGGCTCGCCGTCGACCTTGGCCGAGATGTCCTCGAGCAGCGGGCCGAGCGACTCGTAGGACTCCTTGGAGCCGCCGGGCATGATGCTCGGGCCGTGCAGGGCGCCCTCCTCGCCACCGGACACGCCGGTGCCGACGAAGTGCAGTCCTCGCTCCCTCAGCGCGGCCTCGCGCCGCCGGGTGTCGGCGAAGTGCGCGTTGCCCGCGTCGATGAGCATGTCGCCCTCTTCGAGCAGCGGGGCGAACTCGTCGATGACCGCGTCGGTGGCCTTGCCGGCCTTGACCATGATCACTACGCGGCGCGGGCGCTCCAGGCTCGCGACGAAGTCCTCGGCGCTCTCCGAGGGGATGAACGTGCCCTCGTGGCCGTACGACTCCACGAGTTCCTTGGTGCGCCCGTAGCTGCGGTTGTGCAGCGCGACCGTGTGGCCGTGGCGAGCGAAGTTGCGGGCCAGGTTGCGACCCATCACCGCCAGCCCGGTTACCCCGATTTGGGCCTTTTCCGTCATGAACGTCCTTCCTCCACGCGAGCGCCGGAGTATGGGTCCCGGCGATCGCAAGCCGTCGCGCTCATTCTTACGTGTTTGCGGGTCCGAGGGTTCGACTGTCCCGTCTCCCGGTTACCCCGGAACCCTCACCAGCGGCTCCGGCGCGCCGATGGAGCAGGACGTGAGCAAGGGCCGGAACTGGTATCTGGGCGTCACGGGCACGTTGACGGTGGCGCATCCGCTGCTGCCCGCCGACGTCCGCTCGGTCACGTACCTGCTGGTCTCGGCCTGCACCGTGGTGCCGCTCACGGCCCTGGCCCGGCGGTCGGGGTGGGCGCAGGCCCGGATGTGGTGGATGCTCGCCGCGGCGATGGTGGTGCTCACCGCCGGTAATGCGGTGACCACGATCGGCGGTACCGCGATGCGGCTGCCGGCCGAGCTGCTGCTCACCGTCGGGCACGCCGGTCTGCTCGGCGCGGCCGTCAGCCTGGTGCTGCGCCGGGGCCGCAACGACATCGGCGGCCTGCTGGACGTCTCGGTGACCGCGATCGGCCTGGGTGGCCTGGTCTGGACCGCGCTGGTCTTCCCGCGCCTGCGGAGCCTGGACACGCCGCAGGGCGAGCAGATGACGCTGCTGATGAGCATGCTGATCCTGCTGGGCGTGCTCGGCGCGCTGGCCCGGGTGTGGCGGATGGCCGAGACCCGGCTGCCGGCCCTGGTCATGCTGCTCGGGGCGCTGCTGCTGGCCCTGGCCGGCAACATCCTGCTGGCGCTCAGCACCGGCACGATGACCACCGGCCGGCCCGGCTGGACCGAGATGTTCTTCCTGCTGGCCTACATCCTCGTCGGCCTGGCCCCGCTGGACGCCTCCGTGCCGGAGCTGCAACGCGCCGGTCCCGCTCCGGTGGACCGGCTCTCCACCGGCCGGCTGGTCTTCCTGGGCGCCACCCTGGCCGCGAACCCGTTGGTCGCGGGACTGCGGCAGGTGCTCGACCTGCACGCCGACGGACTGCTGCTCGCCGTCGGCACCGTGCTGATCGTGCCGCTGGTGATGGTCCGGATCGGCCGGCTCGCCACCGAGCGGGGGGCCGCCGAGGAGGCGCTGCGCCACCAGGCCACCCACGACCCGCTGACCGGCCTGCCCAACCGGGCCGAGCTGATCACCCGGCTGCAGGCCGCCCTGGCCCGCGAGCGCGCCGCCGGGCAACCCGCCGTCGTGCTGCTCTTCTGCGACCTCAACGGCTTCAAGGCCGTCAACGACCGCCTCGGCCACACCGTCGGTGACCAGCTGCTGACCGGCATCGGCGCGCGGATCAGGGCCGGCCTGCGGGCCCACGAGACCATCGCCCGCTACGGCGGCGACGAGTTCCTCGTGCTGTGCGAGGAACCGGACCAGGCCCAGGCCGCGCGCCGGCTCACCGGATACGTCGAGACCGCCCTGGCCGAGCCGTTCGTGCTGGCGGGCACGCAGGTGCGGGCGAGCTGCAGTGTGGGCGCCGTGCTCTCCGACGGCCGGACCGGCGCCGACGAGCTGATCACCCGGGCCGACCAGGCGATGTACCGGGCCAAGCAACGCCAGCACGCCGCGGCCTGACGCGCGGTGGGCCGAAGATCGGTCCGACGGTACGCTCCGTGCGTGAAGCGCGGCGAGATCTGGACCATCGGCAGCCGCACCGACCTGCGCTACCGGGTCCTCGTGCTCTCCTCCGACAACTACAACGACCGGGCCAACCCGTCGCCGTTCTGCGCACCGATCGTGCGCCAGCGCGGCGCCACCGAGCTGCCGCCGTACGCGGTGGCCCTCACCGAGCAGGATCCGATCACCGGCGTCGTGGTGGTCAACCGGATGCGCCGGCTGCCGGCCTCGGTCGGCGCCGAGCGGATCGGCATGGTCACCGGCTCCAGCATGGCTCGGCTGGCCGAGGCCATGCGCGAGCTGTTCGAGCTGTGATCAGGGCCTGTCCTACTCGACGCTGACGACGCTGACCTCGCGGGTGCCGGTCAGGGTGCCGCCCGGCGCCCCGACGTAGGTGCCCGAGGTGGGTGCCACGTCCGCGTAGTCGCGCCCGACCGCCACGGTGACGTAGCCGTTGCCGGCCCGGCGGCCGTGGCACGGGTCGAAGGCCAGCGCCACCGCCCGGCCGCCCCGCGGCACCAGCACCTCGACCCAGGCGTGCGTGCCGCCCTGACCGATCAGGTGCCCGGAGACGTAGCGGGACGGCACGCCGAGCACGCGGCACATCGCCAGCATCACGTGCGCCGAGTCCTGGCAGACGCCCCGGCCGCCCGCCAGCGCCTGCGCCGCCGTGGTGCTGACCGAGGTCACGCCGTACTCGTAGGTCAGCGCTGTGTGCGCGAGCGCACACGCCCGCTCGGCCGTCTCCTCGTTGTCGGCCGCGGCGCAGCCGTCCGCCAGCTCCCGCAGCGCCTCGTCCGGCGCGGTCAGCCGGGTGGCGCGCAGCAGGCTCGGGTCGTGCAGCGTCGCGAGCGGCAGCTGCGGCGGGCCGTCGCCGACCACCCGGTCCAGCGAGGCGGTGAGCCGGAACTCGACCGCCTGCTCGTCCCGGGCGGCCACCACCCGCACCACCGAGTAGCCCGCCGCGTCCAGCCGCGAGC